>NZ_JBFBFP010000034.1:0-89746 GCF_040684275.1 Streptomyces sp. NPDC091371 | reverse complement strand
GTGCGTCATCTGCCGCCGGCGTTGGATACGACGTCTCCGTACGCGAGGCTGACGCCCGAGGAGAAGGTCGTACGTCAGCTGGCGCACTTCATCCTGACCGACAGCCTCGGCCGTGACGACGTGGCGGCCAAGGCGGTCCTGCGGGGCCTCCTGGCGGGCCTGCCCGAGGTGGCTCCGGACCCGCTCCGACGGACCGGCGGCGCGAAGAAGAAGAACACCGGCGCGAGGAAGAAGACGGGCCAGGCCGGCTCGGGAAGCCGGGAAGCCGGAAGCTCCACCGGGCCCGGCACGGCCGCCGACGCCAACACGACCCCCGAGGCCACCACGGCCGGGGCGCCGTCCCACGGCCCCCGGCTGACCCCCGAGAACGCCCACGAGATCGTCGCCGATGCCTTCGCCCAATGGCTCGTATGGAATCCCGGCAAGTTCTCCTTGCCCCCCGAGAAGCTCGCGGGGGCCATGGACACAGCGGTGAGTACGTTCCTCCTGTACGCGGACACGATGTCCCGGGACGTCCCCGACTTCGTCGTCGACGCCGGCGTCGTCTCGTTCTGGCTCTCCCACCAGTTGCAGGCCGGCACCTCCGCCGTCGATTCGGCCACGATGTACGCGCTCGCCAAGGACCGCGACGTCATGGACGCCGCCAGCCGTTCAGCGGAGCTGGCGGCGACCGTCGACAGGAATCCCTGGATCATCCCGCTCCTGGCCGCGCACCCGGATCTGCTGGACACCCTCGGGGACCCGGACCTCCAAGGCGAGGTGGGGCCGTTGCTGCGCGACAGCGACGGTGTGAAGCGGATCTTCGGCGACCTGAAGCTGCTCCGCGAACTGGAGAGGGACCGGAAGCTGCGCTTCGATGTCCTGCGCGACCACCGGGTGGTCCTGGCTCTGGGCGGCAACGTCGAGCTGGTGAAGATCGTCATGGAACACGACAAGATGGCCATGACGAACAACGTCGTGGCCGAAGTGCCGTTGTTCGCGAGCCTGCTGACCGACCTCGCCGCCCTCGGTCCGGACGGCGGCACGGCGGAGCTGCACCGGGTGCTCGGTGCCGTCCAGGACAACCTGGACCTCCAGTACGAGATGCTGGACCACCGGGAGGCCTTCACCGACTCGGAGCAGATCCACCGGCTCCTCACCGACCTGCCGTTGCTCTCCGCCATGCGCAGCCATCCGGCACAGATCAAGACCGTGCTGACCGTCCCCGGCATGCTGGCCGCCGCGCACCGCGACCCCGGGACGCTGTCCGTACTGGACGGCGACCCCTTCCTCTCGGACGTGCTCCTGGACCTCCCGGAGCTCGGCGGACGGCTCGCCGCCGACCCCCGGCTGCTGGGCGCCGCCTACACCAACCCCCAACTGGCCGCGACGCTCTCGGAGGATCCGCACGCCCTCGACGACGCCCTGACCTCGAATGACCAGGAGACGCTGAGGCAGGTACTTCTCTCGGCCACCCCGAAGTCCACCGACCAGGAACCCGGGCCGGACAACGGGGACCCGACGGCCTCCGGGTTCCACAAGGTGCTGCGCACCGCACTCGCCGGCAACCGGCCCCTGGTCGACGTCTTGTTCGCGGACGTGGAGTTCAGCAGGCTCGTGGCGGAGACGCCCGGCCTGCTCTCCTCGCCCCACGAGTACCGGCGCCTGCTGGATCCGAACCGCGGCGCGACCGTCCGCGCCCTGCTCATGGCGCACCGGGACGACATGACCGTCCCCGGCGTGACCCGGGCCCTGCTCCGCCACTCACGGATCCAGAACGTGGGCACACGCATCACGGGCACGCTCCACGGGCTCGCGGACTCGGTGCGGACCGAGCCCGGGCTGGCGGACACATACCACCGGAGCGGGGCATGGACGCTCCGGTCCATGATGGGAGCCACCTACTACGCCGTCGCGACCGCCACGGAGGGGTTCAGGGAGGCCGCCGGCCGCGACGGCCTGCTGCTCTCGGTGTTCAACGAGAACCGGGACCTCCTGCGCGTGCTGCACGAGGTGCCGGACGGCCTGGAGGCGGTGACGGCAGGGGACTCGGCGCTCCTGGAACTGGCGGCACGGTTCCCGGTCGTCATGAACGCCCTGTTGCGCACTCCGGCCCTCACCGGGGTCGGCGCCCGGCACGGCGGGATTCTGAAGACCTTCGCGGCCATTGCCGCCGCGGTGCCCGAGACGGCGCAGAGCCCCGGCTCCGCCACCACGCGTACGGCGGGTCACTGGTCGCGCTTCCTGGCCACCGACGAGCTGCTCGACGCCCTCGCCACGGAGCAGGCCGCGCCGCTGCTGTGGCTCGCCGCCACCGATGCGGAGATCTTCAACGCCGTTGTGGAGCACCCGGCCGTCGCACGGATCATCCAGCAGCACCCCCAGCGCCTCACCTCCCTGGAAAGCGACCGCACGGGACTGCTGAACGAGATCAGGAACTCCGGCACCCGGACCATGACCGACACCGGCCTCGACATCTCGCCGCAGGAGGCCTCCGCGCTGCGTACCCTGGCGCTGCCGCAGGACGCCGCCCGGAATGTGTTCCACGCCGCGCAGGACGAAACCGGCCTGCGCATGCTCGACTCCCTGCACGCGGCGTACGAGGAGATCCCCGGGCTGTCGGAGGCAGTCGGGGCCGACGACGGGCTCCTGCACCTGCTGTACGCCAACACGGAACTGCTCCCCACCCTCCGTCACCGGCCGGGTCTCCTCACCGTCCTCACCGACTCCTCCAAGCTCGGCCAGCGCGCCCTGCACCGCAACGCGGAGCTGACCGCGGCGCTGCGCACCAACGGCCCCCTCTACCAGGCCTTCGCCCACGACTCCTCCCTGGCCGACGAGCTGGCGCGGGACTGGGACTCGGGGTCGCTGGCCGCCCGGAACCGGAACCTCTTCCGGTTCTCGCGGGTCCCGCACCTGGCGGGAGCCTTCGGCCACCAATCCCCGGCGGTCCGCTTCCTCCAGGTCGACGAGGCCATGACCGACGCCCTGCTGCGCGACGGTCTGCGGCTGCTCCCGTCGATGGCGGACAACGACCCCTTCTTCGAGACCCTGCTCGAACTCCGCGGGGACGGATCCCCGGAGCGGGTCCGGCTCCTCGACGGGGTCGTGCGTGCCGTGACGGCAGACGGCGCCGGTGTGCTGCTGGAATCCGTCACCGGCACCCCCGAGCTCGCCCGGATCCTCTTCGACGCGCCGACCCTGACGGCCGCCCTCACGGCGAACCCCAGCGCTTTCGTCCATGTCGACGAGGTGAGCGACCTGCTGTTCGATGCCGCACTGGTGGCCGGCTTGGACCAGGCGCCTGCCGTGACCGAGCAGATCCTGGGCTCCCGCGACCTGCTGATCGCGGCGGCCGGCGAGATGCTGCTGCCCGAGGCCATGCTCAACGTCCCCGGATTCGCGGACCTGCTCGCCCACCACCCCGACCTGCACGGGGCCATCGGCCTGGCGGCCGACGTCATCGCCGACCCGAACCTGGTGAGCGCCCTGCACGGCCTCCACGGCCTGGCCGACGCGGTGATCGCCGTGCCGGAACTGCGCGGCCAACTGCGCAAGCCCGGGGTCATCGCCCTGGTGCGCGCCCACCGCGTCCTGGTGCGCGAGGCACACCGGCAGACCCGGCTGTGGCGGGCCCTGGACCACCTGCCCGCGTTCGTCACGGCGGTCACCGCCGACCCCGCGCTCCTGGCGAAGGCAGCCGGCCGCGCGAACCTGCTCGACACCATGACCGAAGCCTCCACCGACCTCACCGCCGAGGACCTGCGCGGCGTTTTCGCCGAAGAGGCGTTCACCACCCTGCTGAACAACCAGCCGACGCTCGCCAAGGCGGTCCTCGGCGACCCGGAACTGCTGCGGTACGCCCTCGCGCAGCCACACTTCGAGGCCGCCGTACTCGCCCTCGGCACCGGCAAGAAGGGCAAGCTGGGCAAGGTCGCCAAGGCCGGCTCCGAGGCCCTGCGACGCGCCGTGGACGCCTACGGCGTGGAGCACCCCGCCCCCGTGACCCCGGCACCGGAACCCGCCCCGGAACCGGCGACCGCCCCCGTACAGCCGCCCGCGCAGACGAACCCCAACCCGCGGCCGGCCGGGGCACAGGGGCAGGCCGCCAAGCTGGCGGAACTGGCCCAGGCCGCCCCGGACGTCGCCGCGCTCCTGGACCAGGACCGGGAACTGACCGGCTGGCTCGTGGCCCGGCCCGCGATCCTGGCGCACCTGCCCGCCCATCCGGAACTGGCCGCCCTGCTCCTCCTGCGGCCCGACCTCGTCGAGCTCCTGGAGGCGGAGCCCGAGGAAGCGTCCACCCTCACCTTCGCGGCCTACTCGGGGACGGAGCCGCTCACCGGGGACCTGGACCGGGACGTGGACGCGTACCTCGGCTCCATCGACGTGGCCCTGGGAGACGCGAACCGCGCACTCGTACGCGACACCCTCCAGCCGGCCTGGCAGTTGGGCGACACCGACCGCCGTGCCGCGGTGGAACAGCAGGTCGAGCAGGTGCGCGGGCGCTTCGCCGCGCTGAACCCGGCCAACCCGTCGACCTGGGAGTTCTCCCGCCGCGTGCGGTACGCGAACCGTGTGAACGCGGGCATGTTCGTCGGACAGGACGGGCTCCTGGCCCGGCTGGCCTCGGGAGAGAAGCAGCCGCAGGAAGGCTCCGCCTACCTCAACGGGGCCCTGCACGCCCACCTCGGCTCTGGCTGGGGCGGCATCACCTACGCGTACGTCGGGAACCCCGAGGACGGGGCCGTGGACCTGCTCGTCTACGGGCGGGCCAAGCGCCGTGCCCGCACGGGCAACGCCTACGTGTGGGAGGACAGCGGCATCCGGAGCATGGACGGCCCGCTGCCGATCGACTTCGCCGCGGACACCCCCGAGCTGACCCGCTCCCTGGCCCTGGTCGAGAAGCTGCGGGAACCGGGCGGCATCGACACACTGGTCGAGTCGTTCCGCGCGGCTCAGGGCATCGCAGAACTCCGGACCTCGCGGGCCCCGTACTCTCGAAGTGTCAGCCAGGGCCCGTGGTCGCCCGATCCGGCCGGGCCCGCGCCGGCTCTCGACGCAGCCTGGGCCCATCGCCGGGAAGGCGCCCCGGTGGCGTACCTCAGCACGGAGAGGTTCGACCCCGCGCGCACCATGGCGGAGGGGCGCATGACCCTGATCCGGTCCGAGATCCGGCGGATCGAGGTGACCCCGGGGGAGTGGGTCCGCGACGTGACGCTGGACCTCCCGGTCGTCGGCCTGAGCACCGAGGAGAGGGGGGCCTTCGAACGGCAGCTCCAGGACATCCTGGACCGGGCACTGAACAAGGAGCCGCGCAGGTTCAAGTACCCCGACGACCAGCTGTACGTACGCGTCAAGCTGAAGCAGGGCGACGCGCACGACGAGCGGATCACCGTCACCTCGACCCCGGAGGGGAAGCCCCTGCGGCGGGCGGACCAGCTGCACCTGGACCTGGGGCACTCCGAAGGGGTCCTGTTCCACGAACTGCTGCACTACCTCGGCGAGTCCGACCACTACGTCTCGAAGGACGCGGTGTTCCGCGCCAAGGCCGACTCAATGGCCGTGCAAGAGGCCGGGGCCATGGCGGACCCCGAGGGCGGACTCGACGTGCCGGACTCCTCGATCGCCCTCATCGAGGCCGTGCACGCCTCGGGGCCCGTGATCCGGGACCACCCGCTGAACCCGCCGCGCCACCCGCTCGGGACTGCGCCGCCCAGGGCCCCGCTCACCTCGCAGGAGATCGGCGCGCTGCGTCCCGCACAGGCACCGGCCCCCCGCCGGGACGAGACCCACAACGTCATGTTCGCCGAGGGCGTGCGGGTCAGCACCGCGCAGACCGATGCGCTGCGCCCGCTGGCCGGGCGGCTCGCGGCGTACGCACACGAGCACCGCGCGGTGCCGGGGGCCGTGGCGCACATCCGGATCGTCGGGTACGGCAACGGGCAGGCGCTCGCCATCTCGTCGGCCGGCGCCCGGCAGAAGGGGCAGCGGCGCGCCGAGGCCGCGAGTACGGTGCTGCGCAGGCTGCTTTCGGAGGAGCTCGTCTCGCGCGATGCGCAGCCGGAGCTGGTGGACCGGTTCACGTTCACCACGACCGGGGCGGCCTCGAACCGGGAGGCCCTGCGGCGCCATCCGGAGCTGCGTACGAGCGGCCGCAGCGCGGTGATCACGGTCGACTACCCGGAGACACCGGACCCGGTCACGCCGGACCCGGTCGCCGCCGGGCCGGATCCCGTCACCGTCGAGCCGGAGCCGGAGGCCCACGTCGAGCCGGAGCCGCAGGCCCACGTCGAGCCGGAGCCCGGGGCGGCCCGGGAGCCCGACGTCGAGGCCGGTACCCCGGCCGTACAGGAGGCCCCGGCGCACACCGAGGACGAGGGCGCCGACGAGCAGCCGCCCCCGCTCCCCGAGGCGGCAGACCCGAGCCCGCAGGGACTGTTCCGCGCCCTGGAAGCCCTGGCCCCCGGGCTGCGCGAGGTCGACGGCCGGCCCGACCCGGCGGCGCTGCGCCGCTGGATCGCCGACGCGATGACCGACGCCGACCTGGTGGCAGGTCCCGCCGACCCTGGCGACTCGTCCATCCCCCTGAGCGAGATCGTGGGAGCCGGGATCAGGCTCAGCGCGGTGCAGCACACCCGGGCGGTCCTCACCGGTTCGGTCCGCCCGGAGGCGCTGGAGGGGATCCAGCGGACCCGCTACGCGGTGGTCACGGCTCCGGAGTGGCCGGAGCCCGTCTCCCGCGCCGCGTTCAGCACGGCCGCGCGGGTCCACGGCATCTCCCTGGCGGACCTCAACCTCCTCTCGTCCCCGCCGGAGCCGGCCCGCACACCGGAGCCCATGCCGGAGTCCACACCGGAACCCACGCCGGAACCCGCCCGCACGCCGGAGCCCGGCTCCCGGCCGGACGAGGCCCCGCACGAGGCCGGCGCGACGGAGCACGCCCCCGTCGACCGCGTCGCCGAACAGGACGCCGCCGATGACCTGTTGCTCTTCGCGCCGCCCAGCCATCTCACCGACCCGGACTTCCGGCTGGCCACCGGCAGCGAAGGGTACGAGATCGTCGACGACACGCTGCTCACGACCATGCGGAACGAAGTCCTCGCCCTGCTGCCGCAATCCCTGCGTCGGCAGGCCGGCCCGGCCCTCGACCAGCGCCTGAGCGGCCTGAGTTCGGGCAACGACCTGCGCGCCGCGATCAGTGACGCGCTCGTCCTCCCCATCGGCACCGGCGCCGCCGCCTTCACCCTGATCCTCCGGGTCCGCCCGGCCGGATGGACGCAGCTGACCAACCCCCGCGGCGAAGTCCTCGTCGGGAACGAGGTGTTCGACACGGCCACGCGCGAGCTGCGCGAGGAGGACGGCGGGCGGCAGGCCCGGGTCCACGGGATGACCGACCGTCGCGCCACGCAGTTCGCCGCCCGCACCCGGACCGGAGCGACCGAACAGGACGCCTCCGTATCCGGTGTCCTCGGCCTGACCGGGCGCCTGCGCGGCCTCGGCGGGCTGCTGCGCGGCCCGTGGACGGCGGGGAACACGGCCGAGACCACCTACGCCGGCTCCACCGTGCTCGACCACCAGGGCGTCAAGCACTCCTCCTACCGGGCCGTGACCTTCCTGGCCGGCCTCGGCGTGGACGCGGTGGTCCTGCTGCCGGGCGGTGGCCGGGGCCAGTGGAACGCTTTGAAGGAGAACGCCCTTGTCATCAACGTGGCGCGCGAGTCCGCCCGTTCCCGGCCCCGTGGCGAGGACGGACCCGCCTACGCCACCTCGGCCTACTGGAGCCGGCAGACCGCCACCCGCGAGGCCGACGCCGACCTGCTGCGCACCGCGCTGGACACCGCCTCCCGGCAGCGGCGCGCGACCACGGCGGCCGCGCAACTCGACTGGCAGGCATGGGGGCCCGCGGACACCCCGGTCCCGATCGCCCCGGGCCCCGGTACGGGCACCCCGGCGCAGGCCGTGCGTCTGGGCAGCCGCGCCCACTTCGAGGTGATCCAGGGCGCCGCCGGCTTCCGGTCCGCCGTGTTCCGGCTTGCCGGGGCCGAGTTCACCGACGTGGGGCACCCCAGCCACGCCGTCCTCATGGACTTCGCTTCCTTCGACACCCTGGTCGCCGGCATGCACGACGCCACCGACGGGTTCTTCCGCTCGCCGGAGTACTTCTCCGCCGACGGGAAGCGGCACGGGCTGATCAGCGTCGCGGCCCGCCACGTGAACCCGAGGGTGGTGCGCGACGACGACTTCAGCCGCACCGAGTTCGAGCGGGCCCACCTCACGACCGCCGGACGCCAGCTCACCAAGACCGACCGGCTGCAGGTCGGCGGCTCCTTCAACTTCACGGCGGGCACCTCCCAGGTGCGGCTGACCGGCAACGCCGGGCTGACCGGCACCCGTACCGTCCGCACGAGCACGCCCGGGGAATCCGTCTCCGGGATGGACACGTCCAAGCTGATGCTCCACGAACGCTCCACGGTGGTCCGGTTCGACACCGAACTGACCCTCACCGACGAGCAGGGCGGCACCGAGACCGTCCCCCTCACCTCGTACGTACGGATGCTCGCCGCGGAGGTACCGGACGGCTGGCGCACGGAACCGGCCGAGGAGGTGGAGTCGCACGGCACGGAGCAGCGCGCCCGCACCGCCCCCGAGCGCCGGCTGGCGGTTCCGGACAGGTTCCGCGAGTTCCTGCCCGGAGCGGTGTGGATCGGCGACCTCGACCCGGACGGCCCCCGGCAGATCCTGCTGGGGACCCTGGCGCTGGTCCGGTCCGAGTTCCCCGGCTTCCTGCCGCCCGAGGGAACCGCCGGGCCGGGCCCGCGCGCGGACGCGGACACGTTGCGGCTCCACGGCAACCTCGCCAAGCTGACGGCGGCCTTGGGCGGCCAGCAACTGCGCGGCAGGCTCCCCGCCATGCTGAACGTCGGCGAGTCGGTCGTCCTGACCGGGCTGGACGACGGGCACCAGATCCACGTCACGGCACGTGCCACGTACGACCAGGCGGGCTCGGACAAGGTACGCACCCTCACCGGCGACATGGAGATCCTGAGCGCCTATGGGCATGACCTGACGACGACCTCCACGCGGGGGAACGCGCTCAGCGCCGCGGCCGACCTGTCCCTGAACATCGTCGCCGCCCAGAGCGGGCCGCTCGACGGAGTGGTGCCCCGGGGCAACGGCTCCCGGGCCCGGACCCGTACGCAGATCACCCAGAGCGGCCTCATGGTGCGCGCGGGCACGGGAGTGCTCGCGGAATGGATGACCGAATTCAGTACCCGGTTCACCGTCCAAGTCAGCGTGGAGCAGACGCTGCCGCTGCCCACTCCGGCGCCCGCCACCGTCGGGGGAGACACCCCGGCCGAGGAGATCGAGCTCGAGGGGCGACCCGTCGCCGGCGTGCGGTCCGAGCCGTCCCGGCAGGCATCGGGCAGCCGCATGCCCGGAGGCCTCGACGACATGGGGGACGACGAGGGCATCGAGTACGACGAGGCCGTCAAGGGCCCGCTCCCCGGCGGCGCGGACGTGGACGTGGACGCGGGCGTGGACGCGGACGGTTCCGGACAGAGCGACCACGATGCGGCGGACGCCGAACTTCCGCGCCCCGTCACCGCCGGAGCCGGCGCCCCGCCCCGCGAACTGCGGACGGTGCCGTTCACCTTCGCAGGCACCTTCGTCCTGCCCGACGAACTCCTCGACGAGACGCCGACCGACGGCGAGGAGCCTGTGCCGTCGGTGTCCCTGCGCTCCGAGGAGGGGCCCGACGGCCGGCCCGTCCGTGTCCCCACCGGACACGCCGACAGAGGCCTCGTGGGGACCCCCGACCCCACCGGACGCCTGCCCCTGGACACCCTGACGTACCTGCACATGGGGCCGGCGCTCACCGCGATCGAGTCCGGGCTCGCGAACCTCGGCGTCAGCAGGCTCCACGCGGTCGACCACGCCGCCCTGCGCGGGATCCTGCACACCCTCGGCCAGCGGCTGCCGGACTTCACCTCGGGATCCCAGACCCTCTTCCAGCGTGAGATCGGCACCCACTGGTCGGGCGCCCGGCAGATGGCGGCCGTCACCCTGCACGCCGAGGTCGTGGGGCTGAGCTCCATCGGCCCCAGCACCTCCCTCGGCTACGCCTTGTACGGGCACAGCGCGCGCAGTGTCGTCACCCGGAACAGGAGCAACGCCCTCACCGGCATGGGCGCGGGTCTGGAACTGCCCCTCGGAGTCTCCCCCGACGAGACCCTGCGCCTCCGCGGCGGCTACCAGTACGCCCAGGACACCCCCGAGACCTCCGTCGAGGGCCTGGTCGGCCGTACGGACACCCTCGACGCCGCCATCGGCGCCCAGGTGTGGAGCGACGCCCGGGTGAGGCTGCGGCTCGGCTTCTCCGTATGGAACGAGAGCGGCCTGCCCGAGCTGGTGGGCGGCGCGCTCGGCCTCAGCCGCTTCGGCGAACGGGCCGCGACCGGTGACGTGACCGTGGACGGCCTGATGATGTTCAACGCCGAGGACGCCGTCGCCCTGAAGCTCCTTCCGGAAGACCACCCCATGGCGGTCCCGCCCGAGGCCTCCGACGACCCCGAAGCTTCCAACGATTCCGCGGGCTCCGTAGCGCAATGGGTGGCACCCGTCGAGGAGGACGGCGCGCTCGGGATCACCCTGGTCCGTGACGTCCCCGACCTGCGGGCGTTCCTCGCGGACCGGGTGATGCCCTGGATGAGGGCCAACCTTGGGCGTGAGCACGCCGCGGCCGTGGAGCGGGAGTTCTTCAAGCTGGCCTCGCGCACCGGCATCCGCTCGTCCGTAGAGGCACTGCTGAACGGGTTCACCCTGCACGTCCCCGACCGCGACCTGGCCACCACCTCTGTCGCCGAGATCGTCCTCAAGGCGAACCTGCACGGTGCCGTGCCGCTGGGCACCACGGGCGAGGTGCGCCTGTGGGACCGGGCCGGGGTGGCGACCCGGCTGCTCCAGACCGCGACCGATGTCGTCTCCTCCCACAGCGCGCAGGGCATCGTCTCCGTGGCCAGCGAATCCTTCGCGCCCTGGGACGTGAACCAGGACGCCACGACCACCCTTCAGGGCAGCGGCACCCGGACCGGCGGCTTCCGGCAGTCGGTGGCCACCGAGCAGACCGTGCTGAGCGCGCTGCGCGGTATGAGCCTGCTCCGGCTGAGCGGACACACGGTCGGCATGTCCGTCGACATCCGCGTCCACCGCGCCCTGACGGCGGGGCTGCCGGTCCTGGGCTCGCTGCCCGGGGTGGTCCTTCCGGCGCTCGCACCCTCCGTCGGCGGGGTCCTGACCCACCACATCGGCCCGACCGACCTCTCCGGGCGGCTGACGCTCGCGTTCCCGAAGGAGATCGGCGTACGGTCCGACACCGGTGCACGCCCCCGCCCCGCACCCCGGATCACTCAGGTCGCCCACGTCCCGGCGCGTACCGGGCTGCCGCTCACTGCGCTGCTGCTCAGGGACACCGTGGTCTCCTCGGTCTCCGGGCTCGCGACGCTGCGGGACGCGGCCCACGGACTGCTGCGCGACCTCTCCACGGCGTCGCACTCCTGGCACGGCATGCCCATCTCCGCCACCGAGACACTGGAAGCGGTCTTCGGCCCGGCGTCCATGCCCGGCCGCTTCCTGCCGATGACACAGCAGGGCCTGGAGGTCGAACTGTCGATCCCGGGCGTCGTCAGCGACCTGTCCGGGGTGCTCACCGTCTCCGCGGACGTCCAGAGCGTCCACGCCGTGAAGCCCGGCGACATCACCGTGTCGGAAGCGACGACCCGGGCCTTCACCCGGTCGGGGAAGAAGGCGTGGAGCAACCAGTACCACGGGGTCTCGGTACGGGGAGACGTCGCTCTGCGCCTCAACCAGCGGCTGACCGGCCAGAACGAGACCAGGCGGACCGGGAACATCCACGAGGGGGTCACCGGCACCGGCACCCTCCAGACGACCTGGTTCGCGGAGACCGGCGGCGACCGCAACACCGCGGACACCGGCGAGAAGCGCAGCAAGCGCCCCTACCGGCTGCTGCGGACCGGCGACGTGGTGTGGACCCTCACCTGGCGGCCCGAACACGGGGCGCCAGGCACCGTGCAGGTCGTGATCCCCGACGGGGCGGTCCTCTACAGCCCCACCGCCGCGGCCCGCGCCCTGACCGTACTCCGGCCGATCACCCCGGCCCCGCAGCCGTACGACCTGACCCCGGCCCCGCCGGTCACCACCTCGACCGAGGCGGACGTGGAGCCCGACCCCGAGGAAGCCCCCGCCCTGCCGGCCACCACACCGCCCGGCCCGGCCCTGGAGACCATCCCTGAGTCCGCCGAGGAGGAGCAGGCCGCGGACGGCCCGGCGGAGGAGGAACCGCCGACCGAGGAGCAGCCCCCCGCGCCGGAGCGGCCCGCGCCCACCCAACCCCCGGCGGCCACACCCGAGGTCGTGCCGCCGGCCTTCGTCCGGGGCGGCGCCGTCGGCTCCATGACGGTGGAGACCGTACCGGTCTGGACCGAGCAGCGCGCCCGGCTGTGGGCCGCGGCGACCGCCCTCGGCCTGGACGCGGCGATCCGGCCGGAGGTGGAGGAGGCCATGGTCCGCCTCCTCCTGAACAACACCCCGGAGGCGTGGTCGGCCCTGTTCCGCGACGGCGTGCGGCTGGCCGTGGGGGACAAGCTCGTCTGGCTGCTGCCCACCCCCGCCGACCTCGCGGTCCCGGTGCCCGGCTCCGGGCCCGCCCCGGGCGCCCTCACCCGCTACCGCATCGCCTTCGGCTCGACCAGCTACAGCGGGGAGCAGTCGACGGAGACCAGCACGGGCCTGGAGTCGATGCTCCAGTTCGGCTTCCAGCTCGCCTCCGCCTTCGCCTCGGCCGCCACCGCGGGCGTACCGCACCTCGGTCTGTCCTTCGCGCGCGGCCGGTCCCGCAGCTGGGAACAGGAGGTCATCTCCGGTCTGAAGCCCCTCACCAGGGGAACGGCCGCCTTCGTCAGCTCGCTGCGGATCCAGGTCTTCCTGGACGGTGTCCAGCACAAGCACTCCGTCGTGGTGCCCCGCGACATCGGAGTGGAGTTCCCGAAGATCTTCTCGGCGCCGCCCGTGCCCCTACGGCTCGACTCGGTCAGTTCGCCCGCGGACATCCCGGCCGGCCAGGAGAGCGCGGCCGACCACACCCAGGGCACGCTGCACGCCCTCGACCTCGTCCCCGTCGTCGCCGGGATCCAGGCCAGGCTGCGCGGGGCGGGCCTTCGGCCCGACGCCGTGGCCTCGGTGTCCGCCGAGATCCAGAAGGCGGTCAGCGAGGCGGCCGCCCTGGACCGCAGCCGCTTCTGGTTCACCAGCGGCGACCACACCGCGCCGATCCGGCGCAAGCTCACCCGGTTCGCCGAGTTCCGGGGCCACATCAGGATCCGCGCGGAGGTCACCGGCGCCACGCTGCGCGAGGTGACAGAGGCCCTGCGCACCCGGGCCGACCTCGGGCTGGGCGCCACCCGCGGGCAGACCCGCACCGGTTCGAGCGGAGCCTCGCTCTCCTTCGGGAACTCGGTGCTCGGACTCACCCACGACCCGGTCGAGGACCAGCCGCGCGGTGTGCTGCCGCTGGCCACGGTCACCCTCGGATCCATCCGGAGCGACGGCTTCTCCACCTCCGCCAAGGCCCAGAGCCACACCGTGCTCAACACCGCCGCGCAGGAGTACGCGCGGTACGACGCCGACGTGCGGCTCACGATCACCATCGAGTCCGACACCCACCCGGGCATCGAACCGGTGGTCCAGCAGACGTACGGCGAGATCGGCGTGCCGTGGCGGTACGGGCAGGGCGCGGCCGACTGGGAGACGCGCACCCTCGGCGCCGTCCGCACCCCGGGGCTCGACACCCACGCCAACCCCGGGAATCCGCCCGTCCAGGACACCGAAGCGGACCCGCGGCCCGAGGCCGGTCCCTCGCGGGTCCGGGACACGGAACCCGCCCCGGACCCGCAGCCCGAGCCGGTCCTCTCGCCCGCGCTGGTCGCCCTCATGCGGGCCGCGGGCCTGCCGAGTGGCGGCGGGCCGCGCCGGGCGACCCCGGCCCCGGCCACCGCGCACCCCTCGGAGCCGCTGCCCCTCGCCGCCCGGAGGGAGGCGGCCCAGGGCCTCGGATTCAGCACGGTCCTGGCGCTGCCCGGCTCGGAGTCCGTGCTGGAGGAGCTCACCGAAGCCCTGCGGACCATGGCGGGCGCCAACCAGGTCACGGCTTCCGTCCTGCACCGCCTCTCCGTCTTCTTCGGCACGCCCGCCCTGGAAGGCTCCCTGGCCGACCTGCTGGTCGGACGTACGCACGTACTGCGCCTGAACGGCAAGCAGTACCGGCTGGGCGTCAGGGCGACGCTCGGACGGCGGCTGGGCGGCGCCGACTACCCGATGACCGTCAACACCCGGGCCACGGCGGCCTGGGGACTCACCGGGAGCATGTCCAACCGGTGGAGCGTCTCCGGGAGCCTGGGCGCTGCCCTGAGGGTCCCCGCGGGCACCCGGCTGCGCCTGCAACTGGGGGCGCTCCGGGGCCGCTTGCAGTACGACCGGGAACGGGGCGACGAGCTCGTCGGCACGGTGAAGGAGACCAACCGCCACGAGACGGGCGGCCAGGTCCACCAGGGGAACTACGAACTCCACTGGGAGCTTGCGGTCCACCGGATGTCCGGGGCGGGCACGGTCCGCCAGGGCAAGGTGTGGCAGGTCGACAGGCCGGGAGGGACCTCTGCGCAGGTCCTCCTGCCGAAGGTGTTCGCACCCCCGACCCCGTTCGCCCCCGGCGTCCTGGGATCCGTCGGGACGGTCACCCGCCACGACGACGCGCCGGCGGACGTCGCGGGGGAGGTCCGCGCCGATTTCACCACCAGCGGCTCCTCCGGCGTACGCCCGACGTTCCTCGCGGTGCGAGACCTCGGGCGGAACATCGCGGAGGTATACCAGGGGCTGAACGAGATGCCGGGGGAGTGGCTCGCCGATCCCGCCCTGTGGCCCGAGGAGTTCCTCGAGGCGACCGGCCCCGACACCCTGGCCGCGTACTTCGGCGCGCTGACCTCCTCCGAGGGCTTCGAGGTCGCCCTGCCGGACCGCGACGGCTGGAAGCAGCGCCTGACGCTGCGCATGGCCGCGTACAACACCCGTAACCAGGGGGCGACTTCGGACCCCGTGGAGCTCGAGCAGTACAGCCAGCTGACCTCGCGCCGTGCCGTCGAGAACGGCAATGCGGTCACCGGCGCCCTGGCGTTCCAGCTCGGTCCGCAGGGGAGTTGGGGCCGAGACGAGGCACCGGAGGTGGACGAGGAGGAGGGCTCCCCGGAGCAGGAACAGCACGGCGGCGGCGCCACGAAGAGCCGCGCGGCCGGCATCCTCCAGGTGACGGGCAGCGCGGTGCGCGGGACTTCGCGCAAGACGGCCGACGGCATGATGAGCATCAGCCGCGCCACGTACGGGGGCACGAAGGACCGGCTCACCGCGGACCCGGTGTTCCACGTGCGGCTCGATCGCCGCAAGGGGACCCGCACCGAGGCTGCGGAACGGTGGCTGAGGGTCGACGGTGGGCTGGAGATGCTCACGCCGTCGTGGCGTGCGGCGGAGATCCTCCGGCCGGCACCGGCACCGGCACCCGAGCTCGCCCCGACGCACACCTACGCCGGCCAACTGCTGCGCGTCGGCGTTGCGCACCCCGAGGTGTTCCGCGCGGACGGCGTGCTCGGCGAGATCCAGCGGCTGCTGTCCGCCCGAGGGGTCACCTCCCCGGGCGTGCTCGACGCCGTGCGCTCCGCGTTCTCCCCGCGCGCGCTGGCCGCCCAGGTCCCTGCCCTGCTCGGCTCGGGAGTACTGCGGGTGATCCCGAAGCCCTCGTCGTTCGGCACGACCGAGTACCTGGCGGTCAGCGTGCGCATGGAGTCCGTGGCGGCTGCCTACGAGCAGGCGGACCGCCCCGACGTCGAACTCACGGGCCGCGCCCAGGGCTCCTCCGAGGTGGCGGACGACGCGACGACCGGATACTCCCTGGGAGGCGAGGTCGGGATCAGGCTCCGGCTCGCAGACGACGGCTCCTCGAGTCACGGGCACGGCGGCTTCGAGGCGATCACCGGTTACTCGCGCAGCCGCGGCGCCGGCACCACGAGCTCGACTTCGGAGCTGGACATCCACCGGCTGGCGGTGGGCGGGGCCACGGCCTTCACCCACGCCTTCACACTGCGCGTCGGCATCAGCATGTCGAAGCAGCCCATGGAACTCGTCTCGGCGCCGATCCGCCTGGTCACCGGCGCGTTCGACGCGGCGATGGGCACGCCCCTGCTGGCCAAGGGCCTTGGCCTGCCCTTCAACCCGACCCTGGGGACCGGCCTCGGCAGGTACGCGGAATGGAACGACTCGGCGACCACCGAAGGCTCGATGCGCCTCCTGGTCCCCACGCGGTTCACCGTACCGACTCCGCCGCCGGGGCCGGACACGACGCCGACGCCTTTGATCCACCGGCCCAAGGGCGACAATCCGCGCTGGGTCGATCCGGCGCCGGAGGGCGGTGGCGAGACCGGGGAGCGGGCGCCCGCCGACCTCGCCGACCTGCTCGCGGACCACTTCATCCCGCTCGACATACCCGCGGCCCACGCCGTGCAGCAGTGGGCGAGGTACGCCCCCGCGCCCGTGGGCCGGCGCCCCGACCTCGCCGCGATCGCGGCGGACGAGGGCTCCGGGCCGACCCCGTCCGAGCTGACGACGATGGCCGGTCTGCGGTACGCGCACTCCACCAGCGCCGAAGTGATGCGGCCGCGGCTGGAGGACCTGCTGCGCGGCAGCTACGAGGTCCCCGTGGGGAACACCACGCGGACGGTCCGCTTCGAACTCTCCCACGTCCGGCGGTTCGGGCCTTCGGCGGGCACCGACCTCACGGCCCGGCGCTACCAGCAGTCGGACAGCTCCGCAGAGGCGTCCACGCACTTCTCCTCCGGCGTGGAGACCACCCTGGGGCCGGACGGCGGCGGAGACTCGGACGGCGTACGGCTCTTCGAGCGGCTCGTGGGCTCGTACGGCCGGTCTACGGGCGAGGACACCTCCGGCGGGCAGAGCCGTACGGAGGAGGCCAACGCGGTCTCCCAGTCCGTCTACGGCGGACTGGAAGCGGACCTGACCGTCACCGTCGGGGGAGTGCTGCGCTTCGACGTCCCCGCCGGTCTGCACGTGCTGATCCGGCTCGACGACAAGGGCCGGATGGTCGACGAGACCGTCGACGGCCTGCTGTCGGCCCTGGCCGACGACACCGAAGACACCGAAGACACCGACGAGACCGACGGGACTGACGGGACCGAGACGGCAGGCCCGTCCCGGCAGCCTTCCGAGAAGTCCCTCGGCAAGCGCCGGTCCACGGAGAAGGCCGGCTCCGAAGAGGCCGACGCCTCCGAAGTGCGCGAAGAATCACAAGAGCCGGAAGAACCCGAAGGGTTCGAGGGAGCGGACGAGCTGAGCCCGGCAGCCGTGGAGGCTCTCTCCCGGCTGCGCCGCGAGCTTCCCGACACCTGGCAGGAGCAGCTGGGCGATGCCTCGAGCCTGCTCGCCATGACCCTGGCGGAGACGCCGGAGGACCGGATCGCGCAGCGCGAGGCGATGGTGCTGACCGCCGCGGCCCTGCACGACACGCTGCACGAGACGGTGGCCCTCGTCGACCACCACAGTGCCCGGCGTGACGACAAGGGCGAGCCGCCTGCCCGGTCGACCGCCCTCCTCGCTGCCCTGCACGAGGTGCTCCGCGATCTGCCCGTCGGCCAGAGCCCCCGCAAGGGCGGCTCGCAGCCGTTCGGAGCCCCGGACTGGAACGGCATCGACACCCCGGGTGCCTCGGGCTCCGGGCCCCGCGTCCCCCTGATGAGCAGCGAACCCGCTCACCTGGCGGGCGAACTGGGCCCGGTGGCCCGGTCGGCGCGGAGGCCGGCGCACCAGGAGCCCGGCCTCGGCTCCCTCTCCGCGGCGAACCCCGTTCGCGTCTCGGAGAAGACCCCGACGGAGTGGATCCTTGACCAGGACGACCTGGACAAGGACCTCCTCTTCGCCCCGCCCGAGGCCTTCACCACTGCGACCCTCCGGCAGTCCGCCGGGGCAGGCACCTTCGACCTGCCGGACGGGGGCCTCCACACGGCCATCCGCGACGCGATCCTGGCGGCGGTTCCCGAGGCCAGGCGCGACGGCGTGGGGCGGGCGCTCGACGAGCGCTTCTCGGTGGAGAGCTTCATCAGTGAGTTGCCGCAGGCGATCGGCGACCGCCTCGTCCTCGGCCTGTACGTGGACGGCCGGCACATCGAGGCCGCCGTACGCGTCCGGGTGGGCGACTGGCGGCAGATCACCGACCCTCACGGCCGCCGCCTCGAAGGCACCGAAGACTTCCTCCCGCCCCTGGTGTCCGCGAAACGGGAGCCGCGCACCCGCCAGCTCTTCGAGTCGGGCGAGTCGGTGAGCAGCAGCCGGACCCGGGCCCACGGCCTAGGGCTGCCCGCCGCCATGATGCTCAACCACACGCTCGACGCGGTCCCGCACCTCAGCTCGGTCGCGGCCGTCTTCAGCTCGGCGCTCGCCGGGTACAGTGCGGCCTCGACGAGCACCGTCTCCTCCGGAGCGACCACCGCCCGCTACACCAAGGGCACCTACCGGGCCGTCGACTTCCTCTACGACGTGCTCTACGACGTCACCGTCCAGGCCGTCGGCGGGATCGGCGGATCTGCGGCGCCGAGGCACCACCAGGACGTCCTGGCAGGGGCGCTGGTCGGGCGGCACGACCGCCGGCTGCTGCCGAGCCGGCCCAAGCCCCTGGACGAACAGGTCACCCACGCGACCTCCGCCTGGTGGCACGCACCCGCGGCGGAGGACGGCGAGGCGGGACAGGACATCGGCACCCCTCTGCTCAGGAGGGCTCTGACGGCCCTGGGCGCGCACCGGGGGGACCGGAGGCACACCGCCCCGAACACCATCGCGTACCAGGAGTGGTGGCCGACCGGCCGGCCGCAGGAGGAAGCGGGCGGTACGGACCCGGCCGCCACCGCGGGCCCGGACCAGGTGAACATCCCGTTCCGCGTGCCCCGTACCTCGGTCGTCGAGTCCTTCGACCACACCGAAGAGCTGCGCCGCGCCGTGTTCTCGGTACTGCCCGACTCGATGTCGCGGATCGGGACGCCGGAGAAGGCCGCCATCGACGCCTTCACCGCCGTCCATTCGATCGCAGGTGCCCTCCACCGGGCCATGGCGGGCGGATACTTGTCCAACCCCTTCAACACCGACGCCGGAGCGACCGAGGCCGTGGAGCTGCGCACCGACTTCCACGGGGTGGAGCTCGTCACCGAGGAGGACGGCAAGCCCCGGGTCGACTGGATGATCCACATCGACACCGAGGACGTGAACGTCGACAACGTCGCCCACCGCAACAGCGGGAGCGACGCCCTGTCCCTCTCCGGGACGGCGCTGTTGGCCGCGGGCACGGGACGGTTCGGATCCACCGTGTCCCTTCCCGCGCTCGGGGGCAGTCGCTCGGTGGGGGTGTCGGACCCCGGGCAGCAGGCGGGCTCCGTGACCCTGCACAAGATCAAGCTGGAAGAGCCCACGGTGGTGCTCGCCGGACGCACCCGCACCACGGTCCGGGGCCGCGGCCGGACGGAGACCGTGGAGGGCACCGCTCGGGTGCGCATCCTCCTGCAGGACGCCGTGCGGCAGGGTCTGGTGGACGCACCGTCCGCTCCCCGCGCCACCGTGGACGGACCGCACGCCGGGAACGTCGAACTGCACGCCCGTACCTCCCCCGACCGGCGCCTGCGCTTCGCCCCGGCCCTGGGCGGCTGGCTGCCCCAGCTCAGCCGGGTCGACCGGGTGGACCACGACGACGCCGCGCGCCTGCTGGACCGGGTGCTGAGCGAGGTGCGCGCGGCGGCGCCGGACATGCTGCCGCCGGACGAGGCCGAGGCCAACCCGCCGGCGAATCCGCCGGCCGCCGTGGTCCGACCGGTGCGCGGGGTGAAGGCCCACGAGCACACCAACCTCATGACCATCGCCAACCTGGTGCGTCCCGAACCGCTCGCGGCACGGCTGCACGACATCGTCAACGGCGGGATCTCCGTCGTTCTGAGCAGGCCCGGACTCACCGGCCCGGAGGAGGTCGTCCTGAGCCTCTCCGGCACCTTCGATCCGGACGTCTTCCGCCACGAGGGGATGTGGGACGGCAACAGCGAGACGTACTACGGCGGTTTCTACGAGCTCCAGGGTGACCGTTCCACCGCCTTCTCCGTGGAGGGCGGCTTCGACGTACCGCTGAACTACGCCTCGACCCCCGACCTGTTCAGGTTCCGCGGCGCGGGCGGCCGTATCGCACCACGGCTGGGGACCAGCTGGGTGACGACCACCGGCGGCGGATTCTCCGTGGGCGGCGCCTCGGGCGGCGGATCGCGCTTCATGGCCGGTTTCGAGGGCGCGGTCCGTGTCGACGTCACGGTGACGCCGTCCCGTCGGCCCGCGCCGCCGCGGGCCCCCGCGCCGCGGCCCGCCGCGGTCACGGACGGCGGCGACACCATCGAGATGACGGCCGTCGGGCTCGCGACCGGCACGGCGGCGCAGGAGACGGCGCTGAACGCCGCGGAGGAGGGCCGGGCCGGACGGGACACCGGGCCGGTCGAGCTGAACCTGCGCCTGATGGTGGCCGACGACCTCCTGGAGGAGCAGGGTCCGGACGGGCAGTGGCACGACTCGGTCGGAATGACCTCGGAGCTCGATCCCGGCACGCGGATCGCCGGCCGTGAGCTCGGCCCGGAGCCGGACGAGGCCTCGCGCGACTACGAGCCGGACGAGGACGAACGCCCACCGCTGCACACCCTGTTCATGGCGGACACCAGCCGGATGCACACCACCGTGGACGAACTCCTCGCCGCACTCGACGTGGACCTGGAGCCCACGGAACGGGTCGGCCTGCACACGGCGCTGAACGCCATGGGCTCGCGCGTCGAGGACTTCATCGGCGGCAGCCACCCCTTCTGGACGCGCACCGTCGGCCGGGACTCCTTCGGTATGCCGCTCCGGCTCGAACTCCAACTCCAGGCGATCGTCAAGAAGATGACGACCAGGGGAGTCAGCGACACCTCGTACCAGTACGACCACACCCTGACGACGGCCTCGGTGAGCGACAGCGCCACCCGCGACCTGATCAGCTTGAGCGGATCCGTCGGTGTGAACGCCTCCTTCACCCCCGACCGCCGCCCCGAGGACTACGGCGGCTCCGCGGCGGAACGGAATGCGGCTACCGACAACTCCCTTACTCCAACGGCTGGTTATCGCTACGGAACGGGAGCGCCGCGCACCCTGTCGGTGAGCGCCGAGGGGCAGAGCGACCGGGTCGACATCGTCACCGGACGCCAGGAACACATACTCGCCCGGATGGAGTACCGGTTCGTCGCCAAGCTGTTCTCCCGGAGCCCCGTACCCCTGGGAGCCGATCCGGCCACCGCGCGTACCTACGGGGTGCGCACGGAGGAGCGCAGGATCAACGACGCGGCCGCCCTGCTCGTGATACCGGCCGGGCGCGCGGCGCGGATGCGCGAGCAGGGCCGCCGGCGCAGGGACGAGACGGGCGTGCCGGGTCCTTCGGCAATCTCCCCGGCGCCTTCGATGGCGGGCGCCGGCGCGCTGTTCCCCACCACGCACCCCGCCGACGGCCTGGGCCACGCGGTGCTGTACGACATCCCCGACCTCATGCCGGTCGTCCAGCAGGCCCGGAACACGCTCTTCCAGCAGCTGGACGCCGATCACGCCGAGCTCGTGCTGACGCGCCTGCGCGCAGCCCTGGCCACCCGGCAGGGCACCAAGGCCGCCATCGAGCCCATGGCCTCCGGCGTCTTCCGGGTCGTGGTGCCCTACCGGGGCGCCGTCTCCACGGCGCTCGCCGTGGTCACGGCCAGGATCGACCTCTCCAACCCCGTCCACACCGGCGACGCGGACACCCTCCACGTCATCGAGGGCAAGAACGTCCGCCGGGACGACGTCTCCCGCGGGGCCGCGCACTCCTGGTCCCACTCCGGCAACACCGGCTGGAACTACGGGCACACGGTCCACGACACGGACCAGCCCGTTCTGGACGGGGGCGGTGGCGTCGGCTTCGGCGCCACCTACGCGCAGGGCCGTTCCCTCGGCTCCTCCCTCGGCCAGACGCGCAGCTCCGGCATGCTGCACGTGGACGAGCACCCCGCCCTCGTCGCGTACGACGTCCGGGTCACGATCAGCCTCGACCACTACTGGGGCGCCACCGCCTCGACCGGCCTGATCGGCCCGGTGCTCTCGCTCGTCGGCAAGCACAACCGGCACGAACTCGTCGACACGAACCTGCGCGGGGCGCTGACCCTGGCGCACCCGCAGCAGCTGATGCAGCCCGGACCTCCAACGGGCACCGGCCGCCCGGCGCCGCGTACGACCCCCGCCCACGAGGCCCTGCCGCGCACCGGCCTGCGGCCCGAACCCGAGGACCTGACCGAGTCGTTCATCGGCACCATCGGCGGGCTGCGCGAACTCCTGACCCGGGCCGAGAACCTGCTGGAGGAGAATGCCTCCCCGGCACTCGGCGGCAACAGCTGGCACGGCGCCCGCGCCCACCTCGAGAGCCGCCTTGCCGTCGTGTTCAGCATGGCCTGGCTGCACCAGCGCGCCGTACATCTGCTGAGCGGCGGTACGCTCCGCGTCCCCGTCACGGTCCCGGGCATGTTCGTCAACGAGGGGCTCACCCTCATCCTGTCCCTCGACTACGAGCACCTGAGCAGCACCTCGACGCACGGAGCGGGCGGGGGGACCATCACCGGCACCATCGTCAAGGACTTCCGGCGCTCGCACCGCTCGGTCGGCGGCGCCGTCGACGCCGCCCTCGGTCTGACGGGCTCGGTATCGCTGCGCTCCGGCCTGGCCACCGAAGGCCCGGACGTCCTGCGGCCCGGTGTCACCGCGGAGGCCGGACGGACCCGGGCGACCGGACAGCGCGGCGGCGGCCTCTCCAGCATGCTGGAGAGCGGGGACAAGTCGATGGGCACTCTGGGCGAGGGACTGGCCGACTCGGACCAGCGGAAGTTCGTCCACCTCTCCGTGGGGCGGGCCCGCTGGAACATCGGCCTGGAGCGCTCGGGTGGAACCGGGGCCGGCGTCCAGGTCACGGTGGAGCAGGACGCCCTCACCTTCTTCGCGCCCGAGGAACGGGCCGCGCGGCTTCTCGCCCTCAGCCCGAGGGTCATCGCCGAGCACCTCGTCGGCTCGGAGCCTCCGGCGCGCGGCCTCCGGGACCTGATGCCGGGCGGCTGGCTGCCGGGTCCCGGCAGCGACACGGACACCGATTCGGACACGGACGAGCCGGGGCCGGCCCCCGAACGGGCTCCCGGGTCTGCCGGGCCGGGCCTGCCCGCCGCCGAGGCCCTGATCGACCTGCGTGCGGGCGGCCACGAGCAGGTGGGCCCCCGGGTGGAAACCCGGCACCTGCTGTGGGATGCGGACGATGCCGTCGCCCCGCTCGCTCCGGCGCCCTGGGGGGCCGACCGGGTGCGCCTCCTCCTTTTCGAAGCCGACGGCGGCAACCTGATGCTCCCCGGCCCGGACGGGTACTGGGAGTCGTACGCCCCCGACCAGGCGGCGGACCGTATCGCGGACCTCCTCACGAAGGCGGGAGACGGAGCGGTCCAGGAGGCGTTCGTCCTGGTCGGTGCGGGGGATGAGAACGGGCGGCAGGACCTCGCCGCCCACCTCTCCCACGGGATGCGCACACCGGTGTGGGTCGCAGCCACGCCGTCACGCCTGGAGGCCGGCCCCGACGGGATCGCCCGCGTCCGCACCGAAGGGGACGCCGAGTGGATCCGCGTCGACCCCCCACGGCCCGGGGCCTTCGGGGAGCAGGCCTTCATGGAGCGGTACGAGGACGGCCCGGCGATTGATCACGACCTCGAAGCGGAGGACGAAGCCGGTGACGTCGTTGGCTTCAGGAAGTTTCGGCCGCCGACGAAGGACGGCGTCGTCGACTTCGCTTTGAAGTCGATCGGCGAGCATGGGCTGGATCTTCCGCCGGGGGCCGAGACGGCGAAGGCGGAGCTGGAGCGGGCCGCGGTGGAGGGGCCGCAGGAGCTGGAGGCGTTGGCGCAGAGGCTGGCGCAGGAGACTCCGCCGCGGAGCCTCGAGGACGAGGGCCTGACGAACCTCTACCTCACCCCTGACCAGCTCGCTGAGCTGAGGACGAACGTCCGCGAGGCACTCTCCCAGGATCCGTTGTGGGCCCAGGTCAGTGCGGAGCGCCAGGACGCCGCGGTGGAACTGGTGACCCACGAGCACTGGTCGCATGGCCTCGCGGCAGCGGCGAAACTGGCCGACCAACTGCGGCACGAGGAGACGCTGCGGACGTCCCTGTCGGATCCGGCACTGCTCAAGGCTGAGTTGGAGACCGCGTACGAGGTCATCGAACAGCACTACGCGGGATGGTTGACGCTCAACCTCAGTGAGACCGAGCGGCACCAAAAGCTCATGCAGATCGCCAACGATCTGCATGAGTCCGGGAGCTCTCCGGACGCCGCCGTCGATCGTGCACGAAGGTGGAAGGCGGGCCATCCCGGATCGCTGACGACCGATACGTTCCAGGCGCGGGTGCTGCCCACCTCTGTCCCGCATGCCAGAGTGTTCGCGTTCTACGGCACCGACGACGGCGCATACCAGCCTGAGCGATGGGCGAGGCACAACCCCGACGCGCTGAACGCCGTGGTCCCTCAGATGTCCGCGGAGGCCAACCCCGAGACGGGTATGCACGACATCCTTGAGAACAAACGGCAGCAGTGGCGGGGCCCCACTGCCTATCTTGACCTGCACGCGTTTCCGGAGAGCTTCGAGCCTACGACGTACGAACACGGAAAGGTTCGGGTACCGCCTGAGACGATCACCAACCTGCTGGAGCAGATGCCCGAGTTCACGCAATTCGTGGACTTCTACAGGGCGCGCGAAATCGAGCCCAACATCGTCATCATCGGTTGCGAGGCAGGCCGGCAGACTTTCGAGGCGACCCTTGTGGCGCAAGCCGTCGCCGACGCTCTGAACAGCCCGAAGACCTACGCCGCGCCTTACCTCGTGGGCATTTATCCGTCGGGCCAGATCGCCGTCCTCACGGATGCCCCGGACGTGCCCGATGAGCCCTTCACTCAGTTCTCGGCAGCTTCGCCGGGGCGGAAGCAGGTATCCGTGGGGTCGCCGCTGTTCTCGGGGGCGGTCTCGCTGGACAGGCCCGGGAATTCCCGGATGCGTTTCCCGTTCGTTCCGGACGACATGCTCAAGCATCTCGTCGAGGAACGGACTCCGGGTGGCAGGCCGTTCATCGTTCACGCCAAGGGATTCGGTCCGCATGTGCAGGTCTATGACCCCGTCACGGACAACTACAGCCAAGACATCGATGAGAAGCAGTTGGCGCGGTGGATTCGCGAGACCCCGGACGTCTACGGGCAGCTGTATGTCGAGGGTCAGCCCGTTGTGTTGCTCTGGGACAACGCGGGCATGGGCGATGTGGCCGAGGTGGCGCCGGAGGGGACCGACAACGCGGGAGAGGTGCTCGAATGGACGCCGAGCATGGCGGAGCGCCTCGTCCCGGAGCTGAAGACCCCCGTCTTCGCTCCCTGGGGCCGGATACACCAGGGCGATTACAACGCCCAGTTCCAGCCGGTGATCGCAGTGGACCGCCCGGGCGACGTGGTGCGGACCGACAACACGGACTGGCGGCCTTGGAAGGTCTTCCAGCCTGCCGGTGACGGTTGGGTAAGTCCGCAGCCGTTGCCCGTACCGACGACGGCGTCGAGCACGGGATCGACCACGGCGCAGACGACGGGCCTACGCACGGAATACCTCGCGCCGTCCACCAGCCAGTCTCAGAGCTCCTCCCCGGCGTTCACTCCGCCGCAGGGGCCGCCTTCGCTCGACCCCAGGTCGGCCGAGTTGCTGCAGAGCCGAAACGTCCACCTCGACGAGAACGCGCCGCGCACAACGGGCTTCATCCCCCTGCCCGGACAGCGTTCTGCACACCCCCGGTACAACGACTGGTTCGGCTACGCATCCCAAGAGCAGATCGACTTCACGACGATCCAGGCCAACGCCGACGGCACCGTCGCGCCCCAGTACCGCTATGACGACAGCCTGCTCTTCTTCGACCTCAACACCGACAACCCGAGGCTCCTGAACCTCCTCTTCGCCAAGGGGCTCCCGGCGCCGAACAAGGGACCCCGGCCAGACCTCGAGACGTATCTGCTCGGCAGCAACGCCACGGGCTATATCGCCACCACCCGCTCCGACAGCATGCGCACCGTGCCGCAGGGCATCGGCGTCCGAGTGCTCATCGACGTCCTCGGCGGCTTCGACGTCGCGGCGACTTTCCCCGAGATGGCGTCGGCGGGCCACGAGAACACCGTGCTCCACCCGGCCGGCATCGCACCGGAGTTCATCGTCGGCGCGGAGATCGTGGCCGGCGCGGAGCTGGACAGCGCGACGGGCAGGTACACGACGCCGGTCAGGTTCCTCCCCAATCCGCACTACCAGCCCACGCACCGCCCGGCGATCACCATCGCCGACCAGCTGTCCGCCGGCAGCGTGCTCGACAAGCAGCTTCGGTTGCAGGACACAGAGCCGGAGGTCTTCACCGAGAAGTGGGCGGAGGCCGGCCTCATCCTCGAAAGGCACTTCCAGGACGGCCCCTCAGCGACTGCTCAGCGGGACTGGGCCCGGCCATGGGTGCTCCACGCCCTCCACACCTACGGCCCGGACGTCGCCGAGCAGGTGGCCGCACGGCTGAAGGACCGGCTGAGCTCCGCCCCTCCCGTCACCGCTGAGCAGATGGCGCAGCAGGCGCAGATGGCGGCTCGCGGCATCGAGCCGCACCCTGCCGAACGGCTGCATCCCCTGTCTGCCAGCGAGACCGGGTCCGACTCCGAGCAGCCGTTCCGTTCGGAAGCGACTGATGTGAACGTCGCCGACGTCACGCCCAACGAGGCCGAAGTGCCCGTAGCCGCGCCCTACCAGGCCGACGCGACGTTCACAGAGCGGGCCGAGCGGCTCGGCGCGGCGTTCGGTCCGCTGAACGGCACCGTGACGGAGATCGTCCCCGCTGACTCCGCCGTGCGCCGGAACCACCTGCAGGAGGCGATCGCCGAGCAGGTCCAGGCGCTGGAGCAGGCGCGCACGCAGGCGGATCTGGATGCCGTCGAGTCGCGGCTGGGGCAGCTGTTCTCCACGGTGGAGGCGTGGCGGGACGCGCGTAAGGCACATCCGTCGCAGATGGCCGGGCAGACGGCGTTGCCCGGCGAGTTGCTGGACCGGCCGCGGTGGTACGTCGATCTGGTGGCCCGTGTCGTCGAGACGGTGCCGGGCCTGACGTCACTGCCGTCCCGGGCGCATGCGGGGACGGCCGACGGCGACGGCGATGCCCCGCGGTGGTACCGGATGCAGGCCCGCGAGGCGCTGAACGCGGCGATGAACAAGGCGGCGGCGGCGTATGCGCAGGCGGCGGCCCAGGTCGCCGCTGCCACGGGCAGCGATTACATCACCTCCGCCGACCCGTTGGGCCAGGATGCGGCGTCGATCTTCCCGGACGCCGGGCAGCAGGCGTCGTTCGAGCGATCGGTCGAGCACCTGAGGAAGGCCAAGGAGGCTCTGGAGGGCCTGCTGGAGGAGGTGGGCGAGCAAGTCGCCGCCCGCCAGGGGCTCACGGCGTGGGACGACCCGGGCGTGCGCCAGGACTGGGCGCCGGAGGCGACGTACGCGCCTCCGAAGCACATGACGGGCGACGAGGCCGTGCTGGGCACGGAGGTGCCCCAGTGGATCAGGGCGGAGACGATCGAGCGGATCCGCTCCGAGATCTGGGGGATGCTGCCGAAGCATCTGCAGAGCGACGCCAACAGGAAGCTGATCGATCGGCACACCACGCGTGAGGCGCTGACGCGCAACGCCACATCGCTGATCAACGACAGTCACAGCTTCACCGTGCAGGGCCACGAGGTCCACGTCGGCCTGGGGTTGAAGACGTGGCGGCAGCTGTCGGACGCCATCGAGATCCGGCTGAGGGAGACCGGTCAGCGGCGCGGGGCGATGGGGCGCAATTACGGGCACGGCTACTTCGCGGACGCCAACCTCAACGTCGCCTGGGCGGTGGAGGAGATGGCGGGCCGCGAGCCGTTCCAGATGGACGCGATCGAGGACTACTCCGGCTTCCTGACGATCGTCACCGGTGAGCACGTCGAGACCAACAACATCAAGGTGACCGCCACGGAGGAGAAGACCGTCAAGAACTCTTCCTACCAGTCGCTGCTGTTCGCCTATGACGCGGCAGTGAAGGTGCGGGTGGAGGAGCCGCAGCAGAAGATCTGGTTCTCGCGGCTGCGCGGCGGGGACCCGGAGCCTCGGGTGTGGCGCAATGAGAGCCCGCCGACGGTGGCCGACGCGATCAACATCTTCTCCTCGGTGGAGAACGCGCGTCCCCTCAACGACGCGGCCGCGGCCGGACAGAAATCACGACACGTGGTGGAACAGGACGTGCCGGTACGGGTGCGGGCAGAGTACGCGCCAGACCATGTGACGGGGACGCATCCCACGGTGGCGTTGCCGTCGAATTCAGCCGTCGAGGCGTTCCCCGGGGCGCGCGGGCTGAAGACGCGGATCCTGGATCTGGCGGGTGACCTGGCACAGCCCGGCTCGGCGGCCCGCCGCCGCCTCGAGGCGCAGATCGGCTACGTCGGTTTGAAGAACATCGTGCACCTGGCTGCCCGCGAGCAGGGGTACGACCTCACCTTCGGCGACCACGACGGTCGCACGCCGGTCTCGATCAACGTCAAGCTGAAGCCCAAGCGGCCGCAGGTGGTGATCGAGAGCGACACGGCCACGTGGATGGACGTCGACGACCGGGTGACGCGTCTGGTGGAGTGGGCGTTGGCGCACGAGGACTCCATGGACATCCCGCCCAGCCTGACGCTTTTCGCCCTCGACTTCGAAGTGATGGCCGGCGACTCGCTCACGCCGTGGCTGTGGTTCTGGGCCAGCCTGGACGCCGAGGCGGCCCACAGCGGAATGGGGATGACCACCACCGCGATGCACGGCATCCGGTACACCGGCGAGCCGACCGCCGTCACCGAATTCGCGGTCGAGGCCCAGCTCAGCCGCAGCGACCGACCGCAAGACGCCCCGGTCGACGCGTCGCTGGGCCCGCTGTGGCTGCGAACGCTGCGCAAGGACGCCACGCAGTGGGCGGAGCTCCCCGAGCCCGAGACGCAGGGCGGGGAAGCGGCTCCGGAGCTGCGGCTGGACGAGGGCATCGGCCTGGAGTTCGGCGCGCTGCACCGCTTCTCCGAGCTGGAGGGCGCGGACGGCCTCCTGGAGCGGGCCACCACCCTCCTGCGGGAGCAGTTCCCGGGGATCCTGCCGAACCAGGAGACGTCGCGGGAGGGCTGGACCGAGGGCGCCCTGGGCCACCTGGTGGACAACAAGTTCGCCGGGACCAATGAACAGCAGCTCAAGAAGGGGCTGCACCCGGAGACGCTGCGCACCCACCAGCACGAGATGTTCTCCTCCGGCGGCTACTCCTTCCCGTTGTCGAAGCACAACGCCTTCGGGCGGTTCGGCGAGGACGTCATGGTCCGCGTCCGAGCCGTGCGGGGCGAGGTGCATGAAGACGGGACCATCCGTGCCGACGTCCCGGAGATGTCCGCCTGGCTGCCCGACTCCGAGCTGGACGTCAACCACACCGAAGAGCAGGACAACCTGCTCAGCGTCGCGACCATCCTGGGCCTGTGGGCCGGACCCCAGGCCACGTACCGCATCAGCAAGGCCGCCGGCGGCCCCCTGGAGGGGTTCGACACCAGGCCGATGCTCCACGGGCGGTACGTCAACACCAAGGGCATCACCGCCGGCCAGGCCACCTACGGTCTCCAGGGATTCGCCATGGACGGACTCGCCGAATTCACCGGCAAGACCGTCCTGCTCCTCACCGTCGAAGGCGTACGCCCATCGGCCGACGAACCTGCGACCGCCGACACCACCCCGGCGCAGGAGGGGAACGACGCCCAGGTGGACGGTCCGCAGGATGGGCAAGGCCGGGTGGAGTCCATGCCGGGCACCTGGCCGGGCAGCGAGGATCTTTACAAGCCGCTGCCGCCCGCGCTCCCGGAAGTGCATGCCGCCCCGCCGGTCCAGGCCTCCTACAAGGTCATCGTTCCCGCCGATATCACCTCCAAGAAGGTGATCGACCCGCTCACACATGAGGAGGTGTGGGTTCCCTACGGCGCCGACGACTTGAGGGCGGAGGAACTGGTCTGGCCCGCGGCCGGCAACGCCGGGGTGGGCACGGGCCAGAGCCCGGAAGAAGGCGCGCGGGAGTTTCCGCTCGAGATCTTCGTCGAGGCGACCGGTGACGGCGTGACCGCCGAGATCGTCTCCACGTTCCAGGAGCTGGGCAAGGACTTCCATCTCCACATCTCGCCGCACACCCGTACCGGCATCGAGCAGGCCGTGGCAGCCGCCGTGGTGGCGATGCCCACCCTCCGGCAGCGCCCGATGAAGATCTGGAAGGGCGAGCTCGCACACCAGCTGACCCTCGAATGGGCGACCACCGGCCACAAGGTGCACGGCTCCGTCGAGCTCCAGGCCGTGGTGGAGCAGGTCAAGACCATCGCCGTGCCGAAGAGCTTCGGCACCTACAACGACATGGGCGCGATCACCGCCGCCGAGGTCTCCCGGGAGACCACCACCGGCTTCCTCGCCGGACTGCGCCTGCGCCTGCCGTTTTCGCTCGGCGAGCCGGTCATGCCCCACCAAGAACCGGACGCGCACACTGCGAGGGGCGAGGAGTCGGAGCAGGGCCACGGCGGCGAGGAGTCCCATGCGCCGGAGCCGTACCAGCCGTGGCAGCTGATGTTGCAGCCGCAGCTCACCTACCGGCGGGAGAACACCACCGGGCAGACCACGGGCCGGGGCGGCAACATCGGCCGCGGCAACATGGAGGTCAGCCCGATGGCGGTCGGGCGGGCGACGGTCCGCTTCATGGCCACGGTCAAGCTCTGGCACACCAACCGGCTGGAGACCTACGGGGAGCGGGAGACCACCGGCGAGGTCGTGGGCCACGGCCGGGCGGTGATGACCGCGCTGCAGGCCACCGAGCTCGGGCTGATGCCCGAGCACCTCCAGGTGCACCGTGACACCTCCGTTGCGTACGAGCTGCCCGAGGAGCAGGTCGGCTCGCTCCAGGCCGAGTCGGTCTACCGGGCCCCGGACATCGGTGTGCTCACCGACGCCGTCCACGAGAGGATCAAGGCGGAGTACGACGAGCACACCGCCGAGGTGGTGCTGGACGAGGTCGGGAAGGTCCTCGGCCCGTTGAACACCGCGGCCGCCATGGAACTGCTGCCCGACGGCCACACCATCACCGTCCCGGTCACCCACCGGGCGCACATCGTCGTCGAACGCGCCGGCATCGACGTGCCGACCTTCCTCCCCGTCAACCGCACGTTCCACGTCGAGCTGAAGGCCGAGCTGTCCGACCCGAAGTTCACGGGCCTGGTGCCCCACAACCGACACGGCCTGCGGCACGGCGCCGAGACCTGGCAGGGAGAGAACAGCAAACGGGCCGCCCGCCACGGCGTGGACTTCGTGCGGTTCTGGTACGGCTACATGCCGTACGCCAAGACCGTCAACAGCTGGTGGAACAACTTCAACCTCACCCACTACGGCCAGACCGCCCGCAAAGCCGCGCTCACCGAGGGCCAAGAGACCAGCATCGGCACCACGCTGGACCTGGCCGACTTCAAGACCGGCGAGTTCACCCGCACCGTCACCTGGTCCGCGAAGATCACCGAGGAGAGCGCACCGAGCGCGATGATCGACGCCGCCACCCTGGGAGCCCTTCAAGGGGTGCGCGCGTACGACGTCAACCCCGGCCAGACCGGCACGCTGATCACCCGTCACGACCTGAACATGCTCCGACTCAAGGGCGCTCCCGAACCGGTCGCGGCCCCCGAGCCCGAGACCGCTGTCGACACCGCCCCGGCGCGGCCCGTCGTCGCCGCCGACCCGACCGACACCGCCCAGGACGCGCCCGACCTCGAAGCCGGTCTCGTACGACCCACGACCGACCCGGCACAGAACCCCGACACCCCGACCGCGGAGAACACCGCGCCGACCGACACCCCCGACGGCGACGAGCTCGTCGCGCCCAGTTGGGACCCCAAGCTCCCCCGGATCGCCACCAGGCCGCTCGATGTGGACGCGCCCCTGTCCTCCGTACGCGAGGGCCTGGACTTCGCCGGCGCCGAGGAGGCCAAGCCCGGGCTGCTCAACGCCGTCCAGCCGCTCGGCTTCTCCGGCCTGCCGGACCTGCGCGAGAAGATCTCCCGACTCGTCCTGCCACCCGCCGCGCTCTACCCCGCCAAGATTCACGGAACGGGAGACTTCTCCTCCTACGTCTCCGCCCTGTGGCAGAACTACGTCTCCAACCCACCCCCCGGCTCAAGCTGGTTCAACCCGAGAATGAACCTGCTCCGGCAGGCCGGCGCGGTCGTCAACAAGGCCTTCCTCGGCCCCCACTTCAAACAGCTGGTCACCGACGGCGTTGCCGTCGAGATCGAGGTGCCCGGCCGCTTCTCCACCCTCAAAGCCGACCTCGAGCTGATGATGGACGTCCTCGAAGTCCACGAGGGCAACCGCACCGTCAACGAGGCGATGCTGAAGAACTCCCTCGCCAGCTCCTCGAAAGCCGGCTTCAACACCGAGGTCCTCGAGGGCTTCTACGCGGGAACCTGGCTCCAGCTCGCGGGACAGCTGGGGCCCTTCGGCGAACACGACAACGTCGGCCCCATGCTGGGCCTGGACCACCTCGCTTGGGCAACCGAAGAAGCCCCCTTCAGTGCCCAGAACGCCGAAGTCACCGGCCTGAAGACCACCGGCCGCGACCTCACCCTCCTCCACCTCGACGTCAACTGGAAAGCCGCACTCACCCCGCACAACCCCACCGCCTGGTGGAACCCCGGCAACTGGCTCAACCCTCACACCTACCAGCACAAAAAGCGCGAACTCTTCGAGAACGACCTGCCACGCCGAGTCAGCGTCTGGGTGCCCACCGAACTGAAACACCACCTCCTCAACCTCAGCTGAGTCCCCTGGACGGCGACGGGAGGGAGCGGGGAGCCGGCCGGGGCGTGGTCCACAGGGCACACATGCAGGCGGAGGCGGTTCCGGTGATCGGAACCGCCTCCGCCGCGCAGGCACCACTGAGGCCGGTCACGCGATCGGCCTCACGAGGGCTCCGGCTACTTGACCGAGCCCGCCATCACCCCCTGCACGAAGTGCTTCTGGAAGGCGAAGAACACGACGAGCGGAATCACCAGCGAGAGGAAGGCGCCCGGGGCGAGGACGCCGATGTTGCTGCCGAACTGCCGCATCTGCGACTGGAGGGCGACCGTCAGCGGCTGCGAGCCACTGTCCGCGAAGAGCAGGGCCACCAGCATGTCGTTCCACACCCACAGGAACTGGAAGATCGCCAGGCTTGCGATGGCCGGCCGGCCCAGGGGGAGGATCAGCCGGGAGAAGATCCGCCATTCGGTGCCCCCGTCCAGCCGGGCCGCCTCCAGCATCTCCTTCGGGATCTCCGCGAAGTAGTTCCGCAGCAGGAACACCGCGAACGGCAGTCCGTAGGCCACGTGGAAGACCACCACACCGGCCACCGTGCCGAAGAGGCCGACGGCGCCGAAGAGTTTGGCCACCGGGAGGAGGCCGATCTGGACGGGGACCACGAGGAGTCCCACGACCATCAGGAAGATCCAGTCCCGGCCGGGGAACTCCAGCCAGGCGAAGGCGTATCCGGCCAGGGCCGCGATGCCGACGACGAGCACCGTCGTCGGTACCGAGATCAGCACCGTGTTCCAGAACGCCCGGCCCAGCCCCGAATCGGCGAACAGGGCCGTGTAGTTGTCGATGGACAGCTGTGCGGGGTCGGTGAGCGAGGTCCACCAGCCCGTCGAGGAGTTGTCCCGCTCGGAGCGCAACGAGGACAGGAGGAGCCCGACGAGCGGGGTGAGCCAGACGACGGCGACCAGCATCAGTACGGCCTGGACGGCCGAGTTGCCCAGCCACCGGCCCGCCCGGGTTCCCCTCGTGGTGGTGTGGCTGCTCATGCTCCGCCCCTTCGGAACCGACGTATGTTGAAGATCATCGCGGGTACGACGAGGAGGAGCAGCAGCACGCTCAGCGCACTGCCCAGGCCCTGGTTGTCGCCCCCGCCGAAGGAGACCAGCCACATGCGGGTCGCCAGGACGTTGGCCTCCTCCTGCACCGGGCCCGGCGCGATGATGTAGACGAGGTCGAAGACCTTCATGACGTTGATCACGAGCGTCACGAACACCACGGTCAGGACCGGGGCCAGCAGCGGGACGGTGACCCGGCGGAAGATCTGGCCCTCGCTCGCCCCGTCCACCCGGGCGGCCTCCAGTACGTCGCGCGGGATCGCGGCCAGGCCGGCCCCGATCAGCACCATGGAGAAGCCCATCCAGACCCACAGGTAGGCGCCGATGATGGCCGGCGTGACCAGGGCCGGGCCGAGCCAGTCGACCCCCGCGTAGCCGGCGGCGAAGTTCGAGGCGGGCAGGCGCAGGGTGTACGGGGCCGAGCCGTCGAGTCCGGCGAGCCGGAAGGAGCCGTCGGGGCCGGTGGTCGCGGTGGCCGCCACCTTCCCGTCCCGCAGGGCCTCCACCCGTACGCCGGGCAGGCCCTTCTCGCCGGGGTCGACCGCGCCCTGGGTGCCGGTGGCGCCCGGGGTGACGTCCAGGTAGACGGTCCCCGTCACGGAGCCGTCCGAGCCCGCGGCGGCGGGCGCCGCCGCCGGGCGGGCGCCCGTCGGCACCGCACCGGGTGCGATGCCGACGAGCGGCAGGGCCAGGCCCTGGCCCCCGGGCCGGACGGTGCCCGGGGAGGTGTAGGGGCCGCCGGGACGGCCCGTCAGGCCCTTGCCCTCGCGGGCACGGGCCGTCGGGTACGGGGCCGGTTCCTTGAAGGCGTCGTGGACTCCGACGACCGCCGCGTTGATCACGCCCCGGTCGGGGTCCTGCTCGTACGCCAGCCGGAAGATGATGCCGGCGGCGAGGAAGGACACCGCCATGGGGAGGAAGAGCACCAGCTTGAACGCGGTCGCCCAGCGCACCTTCTCGGTGAGCACGGCGAGGACCAGACCGAGCCCTGTGAGGAGGGTAGGGGCGACGACGATCCAGACGGCGCTGTTGCGGACCGCCTTCAGCGTCGCCGGATCCCGGAACATCTCCACGTAGTTCGCGGCCCCGACGAACCGGTCGCCACGCGCATCGAAAAGGCTGCGGCCGACCGAGAACACGACCGGGTAGACGACCAGCGCCCCGAGCAGGAGCAGGGCGGGCAGGACGAAGAGGACGGCGAGGCGTCTCCTTCTGCGCCGGGCACGGACCTGTGGATCCGCCGTGCCGCGCGCCTTCGCGATGTGCGCCATGGAGCTTCCTCAGTTCCCGTAGGCCTTGGCGGCGGCTTCTTCGAGCTTCGCGGCGGTGCCCTGGGGGTCGGACGGGTCGCGCAGGAAGTCCTGGAGGAGCTTCCACTCCCCGGCGCCCTTCGTGCCGCCGAAGGCCGCGGGAGCCTGGTCGGACATGTCGAAGCGGACGGAGTCGCCGGCGGCCACCAGAGAGGCGGCGGTGGCACGTGCCGTGTCGTCCGCGTACGCCGACGCCTTGACGTTCTTGTTGGGGGAGAGGAAGCCGCCGACGCCCGCCCAGACTTCCGCCGCCTCGGGCGTGGCCAGGAACTCCAGCAGCTTCATGCCGACCTCGGCGTTCTTGCCGTCCTTCAGGACGACGGCGGCGTCGCCGCCGCTGACGACCGGAGCCAGACCGGGGCCCACGGGCGGGAACGCGAAGAACTTGGCGTCCTCACCGGGCTTCTTGCCGAACTGGTCCTTGGCGACACCGCCGACGAAGTCACCCTCGAAGACCATGCCCGCCTTGGGCTCCGGCCCGAAGACCTGGCCGACGGAGGCGGGGAAGTCGGTCCGCAGCGCGCCGCTCGCGCCGCCGGAGACCAGCTGCTGGTCCTTGAAGACCTCGGCCAGGGCGGTGAGGGCGTCGATGACGCTTTGGTCGGTCCACTTCAGCTTGTGCTGGGCGAGCTGGTCGTACCGCTCGGCGCCCGCCGTCGAGAGATAGATGTTCTCGAACCAGTCCGTGAGGGTCCATCCGTCCTCACCGGCCACCGCGAAGGCGGGCAGCCCGGAGTCGGCCAGCGACCGGCCGGTCGTGAGCAGCTCCGCCCAGGTCTTCGGCTCGGCGACACCTGCCTGCGTGAAGGCGGCGGGGGAGTACCAGACCGTGGACTTGTGGGCGGCCTTGAAGTAGAGGCCGTAGTAGGTGTTGTCGACGGTGCCGTAGTTCTTCCAGACCGGGGCGAGCCCCGCCGAGGCGGTCTGCGCGGTCTGTTCGGACAGGGGCTTCAGCCAGCCCTTCGCCGCGAACTGCTGGAGCACGCCCACCTGCGGGACCAGCACCACGTCGGGCGCGTTGCCGCCCTCGATCTTGCTGCCGACGAAGGTGGAGACGTTGTCGCCGGAGGGGACGAACTCCGTCTTCGCCCCGGTCTTCGCGCTGAAGGCGTCCAGCACCTTCTTGAAGTTCTGCTGCTCGCTGCCGGTCCACACACCCGACACGGTGACCGTCTTGCCCTTCAGGTCCCCGCCGCCCGACGCGGGCTCGGTGCTGCCGCCGCAGGCGGCGGCGGTCAGGCCGAGCACCAGGGCGGTGGAGATGGCGGCTGCGCCGCGCCGTGCCGTTCTGCTGGATCGTCCCATGACGAATCCTTCCTTGTCCGAGCCTGGGGTCAGGCGGTCTTGAGGTCCGTGATCCACCAGGCGGCGGTCGCGCCGGGCAGTACGCCGTGGGGGCAGGGCCCGCTGGCGAGGAGGGGAGCCCCGCAGGTGGGGGCGGGTACCGGATCGGAGCCGAAGTTCACCGCGCAGACGAGCCCGTCACCGCGGACCATGGCCAGCACCTGCGGGGGCGTCTCCAGCCAGCGCAGCGGCCCTTCACCCAACTGGGGCATGCTGCGGCGCAGTTGGAGGCCCTCGCGGTAGAGGTGCCAGAAGGAGCTGGTGTCGGCCAGGGCCCGGTCCGTGGCGTGCTCCGCGAACCAGGAGGGCTGCGGTAGCCAGGGCTGGGCCCCGGCCGCGCCCTGGCTGAAGCCGAACGGGGAGGCGTGGCCGGACCAGGGCAGCGGGACCCGGCAGCCGTCGCGCACGTGCTTGCGGCTGCCGGTACGGGAGAAGATCGGGTCGGTCAGGACGTCGTCGGGCAGGTCGAGCACCTCCGGCAGCCCGAGTTCCTCCCCCTGGTAGACGTAGGCGGCGCCGGGCAGGGCCAGCATCAGCAGGGCGGCCGCCCGGGCCCGGGCCGCGCCCAGTCCGCTGCCCTCGACCCCGGGCTCGCCCGCGTAGCGGGTGACGGTGCGAACCTGGTCGTGGTTGTTCAGGACCCAGGTCACCGTCGAACCGGTGCCCGCGATGTCGCGTATCGCCGCGTCGATGGTGGTGCGGAAGGCGGCGGCGTCCCAGGGGGCGCTGAGCAGGTCGAAGAAGAAGGCCTGGTGCAGCTCGTCCGGCCGTACGTACAGGGCGTGTTCGCGGGCGGTCGGTACGGACACCTCGCCGACGAGCAGCCGGTGCTGCCCGTCCCGGGCGGTGTACTCCTCGCAGACGGCCCGCCAGCGCCGCCACACTTCGTGTACCTCGGGCTGGTTCCAGGCGAGGGGGTTGACCGAGTCGCGGGAGCGCTCGTCTGCCTCCGGGTCCTCGGAGTCCGGCAGTTCGGGGTGCTTGTACAGGCCGGCCGCGACATCGATGCGGAAGCCGTCGACCCCGCGGTCCAGCCAGAAGCGCAGCACCTGCTCGAACTCGTCGCCGACCTCGGGGTGGCGCCAGTTGAGGTCCGGCTGTTCAGGGGTGAAGAGGTGGAGGTACCACTCGCCGGGGGCGCCGTCGGGTCCGGTCACCCGGGTCCAGGCCGGACCGCCGAACATGGCGCGCCAGTTGTTCGGCGGTTCGCTGCCGTCCGCACCCCGGCCGGGCGCGAAGTGGAACCTGGCGCGGGCGGCCGCGCCGGGTGCGGCGGCGAGGGCCTCGCGGAACCACGGGTGCTCGCTGGAGCAGTGGTTGGGGACGATGTCGAGCAGGACCTTCAGTCCGATCCGGTGGCTCGCGGAGACCAGCCGGTCGAACTCGGCGAGATCCCCGTAAACCGGGTCCACCGCACGGTAGTCGGCGACGTCGTAGCCGTGGTCGTGCTGCGGGGAGGGGTAGAAGGGGCTGAGCCAGATGCCGTCCACGCCGAGCTTCTTGAGGTACGGGAGGCCCGCACGGACACCGGCCAGATCGCCGATGCCGTCGCCGGTGCTGTCCAGGAAGCTGCGGACGTAGACCTGGTAGATCACCGCGTCACGCCACCAGGGAGCGGCGGTCGTGAGGGGGGAGGGATGGCCGGTGCCGGCCGGAAGCGTGGTGAGCATCTCGCGTCGACCTGTCTGCTGAATGCGAGGAGGCGTCTCGAACATCACGCCTCGTTATGCATTCATGTTAAGTATCAGCGACCGAGAGATGTCAACGATGTTGCGGCCAACTCGGGCTTGAGACAGGGGGGTTTGCCCTTTAGGGCTGCACGAAAGTGCAGAGACAAGCTCAACATGTAACTAAGGGCCGGTCGTGGCTCAGCGAGCGCTGGTGATCGTCCCCAGCTCACGGGCCAGCCGTCGGGCCGCCTGCTCCGGCGACTCGCGCTGCGCCAGCAGGTCCTGACCCACGGCCTGCACGGCGAGGCTCACCTGCCCGTAGCGCGGGCTCTTCGGGCGCGGTACGGCCGACAGGATGCTCTGCCGCAGGGTCGGCAGGTACGGATGGGCTGCGACCAGCGCCGGATCCTCGTAGAGGGCGGCCCGCACCGGCGGCTGGGCGCCCTGGGTCAGCACGCGGCGCTGCACCGCCTCGCTGGTCAGGTACGTCAGCAGGTCGGCCGCCGAGGCGCCGTGCCGAGACCGGGCGGACACCGCCAGGTTGGAGCCGCCGAGCACACTGGAGCCCGGCCCGCCCCGGCCGGGCAGGGGCACGGCGCCGAAGTGTCCCGCGACCTTCGACCCGGGCGCGCCCGCGTCGGCGTAGACGTAGGGCCAGTTCCGCAGGAAGAGCAGCCCGCCGTTCTGGAAGGCGGTGCGGGACTTCTCCTCCGTGTACGTCAGGGCCTCCGGGGCGATCCACCCCTCGCGCACCCCGCCCGCCAGGAACTCCAGGCCCGCGCGGGCCGCCTCGGAATCCACCGCGACCCGGTCCCCGTCGTCTCCGAGCACGGTGCCGCCCGCCGACTGGATCGCCTCGGTGACGTTCACCGTCAGCCCCTCGTAGGGGAGGAACTGCCCCGCGTAGCCGTCGATTCCGTACCGGGGGGCGAGCGTGCGGGCCTGCCGCTCCAGCTCGGCCCAGGTCCGCGGCGGCTGCTCGCCCGCCTCGTCCAGGATGTCCTTGCGGTAGTAGAGCAGTCCGGCGTTCGTCACGTACGGGAGGGCGTACAGCCGGTCCCCGTACGTGGCCGTGTCGACCACCGGCGGCAGGAAGGAGTCCACCGGGAACCGTCCGCGCTCCAACGGTGCGATCCACCCGGCCGCGGCGAACTCGGTCGTCCAGGCCACGTCGATGTTCAGCACGTCGAACCGGCCGCTGCCGGAGCGGAGTTCGCTGATCATCTGGGCCCGGGTCTCGTCGGCGGAATCCGGCAGCTCGACCAGGGTGACCCGCTCCCCGGGGTGGTCGCGGTTCCAGTCGTCGAGCAGCGGGGCCAGGTAGTTGGTGAGGTCGCCGGCCGTCGCCAGCGTCAGGGGGCCGCGGTCACGCTGGTCCGCGCCCTGCGCCCGCTGACCGAGGCCCGAGTAGCCGGCCAGTACCACCGCCGCGGCCAGGAGCCCCCTACCCGCGGCACGCATCCACCGCAAAGGTTCCTCCCGGTGCGAATCGCGGCCGCGTCGCCATACTCGCAGCCCATGTATACCCGTTAGCGATAAGCGATACTAGACACCCGGTCGGCAGGACTGTTTCGTGGTCCCGTACGGGTCGGTACCCGTTAACAGGTAACTACGGAACCACGAGAAAGGGGAGCGCGTGCGGCTACAGCTGCTGGCACTCCTCACCCGCGGCCCCGCCCACGGCTACGAGCTGAAGCTGGCCCTTGAACAGCTGTTGGGTGCCGCGTACCCTCAGCCCAACGTCGGCCAGATCTACGTGACCCTCGGGCGCCTGGAGAAGACCGGCCTGATCGAGGGTGAGGACGTCGAACAGACGGGCCGGCCCAACAAGCGCACCTACCGGCTGACCGAGGCCGGGCAGGAGGCCGTTTCGGCGTGGTTCGCCGAGACGGCCGACGAACCGCGGGTGCGCGACGAGTTCTTCATGAAGCTGGCCCTGGCCCCCGTCTCGGGCCTGGCCGACCCGATCGCCCTGATCAACAGACAGCGTCGGCAGTACCTCAACACCATGCGCGACCTCTCCAAGCTGGCAGCGTCGGAGGACCGCGAGAACAAGGTCTCCCAGCTGCTCATCGAGGGCGCCATGCTGCACCTGCAGGCCGACCTCGACTGGCTGGAGCGATGTCAGGAGGAGCTGGAATGAGCCCGGCCGCCACAGCCCCCACGGCACCTCCGCACGGTGCGATCGTCCACGCCGAGGGCCTCACCAAGACCCACGGTGGCGACAGCGCCCCGGTGCACGCCGTCCGGGGCGTGGACCTGACCGTGCGGCCGGGGGAGTTCGTCGCCGTCACCGGCCCCTCCGGAGCCGGCAAGTCCACCCTGCTGCACCTGTTGGGCGGCCTCCAGCAGCCCGACCAAGGGCGGCTCTGGGTGGACGGCACACGCGTCGACGGTTTTTCCGAGGCCCAGTGGGCCGTCCTGCGCCGCCGGCGCATCGGCGTCGTCTTCCAGTTCTTCAACCTGGTCTCCAACCTCACCGTCGCCGACAACGTCGAACTGCCCGCCCTGCTCGCGGGCGCCTCCACCCGGACCGCCCGCGCCCACCGCGCCGAGCTGCTGGCCGAACTCGGACTCGAAGGCCGCGAACGGGCCCTGCCCGGAGAGCTGTCCGGCGGCGAACAGCAGCGGGTCGCGCTCGCCCGGGCCCTGGTCAACCAGCCCGCGCTGCTCCTCGCCGACGAACCGGCCGGCAGCCTCGACAGCAAGGGCACCCGCGAGGTCCTGCGCCTGCTCTCCCGCTTCCACCAGCGGGGCCAGACCATCCTCATGGTCACCCACGACGCCCGCATGGCCAGCGCCGCCGACCGCGTCATCAGCTTCTTCGACGGGCACATCGCCGACGACGCGGAACTCGGCGGCGGCGGCCGGCCCGGTCGCGGCGGAGTCTCCGGCACCCTCGAACTGAAGGACTGAGCGTGCGGGCCACCCTGCGCTGGGCGCACGCAGACTTCCGCGCACACCGCGGCGAGGCCCTCTTCCTCGTCCTGGCCAGCGCGGGCATCATCGCCTCCCTCCTGCTGGCCGGAGCCCTGTTCAGCTACGCGACCAACCCCTGGCAGCGCGTCTTCAACCAGTCGCAGGGCGCCCACATCTGGCTGCACACCCGGGCGGACCCGGACACCGGCCGACTGGCCGCGCTCGACGAGGTCGACGAAGTCGCCGCGGTCTCCGGGCCGTTCGCCACCGCCCCGGCCACCGTCGAGGCGCACGGAACGCGCGGGCGCGTCACCCTGCGCGCCACCGATGACCACCCCCCGAAGGTGGGGCGTCCCCTGATCACGGAGGGACGCTGGCTCGCCGCCGCAGCCGTGAACGCCGACGAAGGGGACCGATCCGACGAGGTGGTCCTGGAGACCAGCTTCGCCCGCGCCGTCTGGGCCAGGCCCGGGGACACCGTACGGTTCACCGGCGCGCACGGAGAGCCCGTCGACCTCCGGGTCGTCGGTCTGGCGGAGGCCGCCGAACCCCACTACCGGCCCGGCTTGGCCCCCGGCGTGGCCTGGGCCCCGCAGGCGGCCCTGGACCGCTTCGGCCCGACGGACAAGGGCCGGAGCATCGGGCTGCGCCTGAAGGACCCGGCCGACACCGACTTCGTGGTCCAGCGGGCCGTGACCCTGCTGGGCAGCGACAACGTCGGACAGGTCACCACATGGCAGCAGGCGAGGGCCGACGCGGGTGGCGACGATCAGCTGCTGGGACGGATGTTCGCCGCCTTCGGCATCAGCGCCCTGATCGCGGCGGCCGTGACCGCCTCCGGAGCGGTCACCGCCCGGGTGCGCGGGCAACTGCGGGACATCGCCGTCCTCAAGGCGATCGGCTTCACCCCCGGACAGGTCATCCGCGGCTGCCTCGTGCAGCACCTGGCCTTCGCAGTCCTGGGCACGGCCCTCGGCACGGCCGCGATCGTGTTTCTGGGCGGCTGGATACCCGGCCGGATCGGCGACGCGGCCCGTCTGTGGAAGGACATGCCCGGCCACACCGCCCTCACCATCGGCCTGCCGGCCGCCACCATCCTGCTGATCGCGGGCGCCACCGCCCTCACCGCCTGGCGGGCCGGCCGCGTCCCGCCCGTACCGGCGGCCAGGGCGGCCCTGCCCACCGGAACCCCCATGACGGCCCTCGGCCGCCGCGCCCTCGGCTTGCGGCTGTCACCCGCGCTCGTACTCGGCTGGCGCGCCGCGTTCACCCGCCCCGGGCACGCGCTGGTCCCGGTGGTCCGCCTCGCCCTGCCGATCGTACTGATATCCGTCGGCCTGGTTTCCTGGTTCACCCTCGACCAGTTCCGCACCGACCCGGCCCGGATGGGCGTCCCGGCCGCCCTCACCGTCCGGTCCGGGGAGTCCACCCTGTCCGAAGCCGACCTGGACCGGGCCATCGCCTCCGTACCGCAGATCGCCACCGCCCACCCCGGCATGGAACTCGCGGCCCTGGCCCCCGGACAGACCGGCACCATCGTCCTGCGCGGCCTGGGCCTCGGGGACGTGCCGTACCCGCACACGGTGGTGGAGGGCCGCGCGCCGCACGGCAGCGACGAAGCGGTCGCCGGCCAGGGCCTCCTCGACCTCCTCGGCGTACGCGTGGGGGACTGGGTCCGGCTGACCGTCCAAGGACGCCCGCAGATCCTGCACATCGTGGGACGCAGCATCGAGCCCGACTTCGACGGAAGGGTGATCTCCACCTCCCTCGACGTGCTGCGCGAGCGCGATCCGGCGCTGCGCCCCGAGTTCCTGGCCCTCGTCCTGCGACCCGGCGCGGACCCGGGGGAGGTGCGGGACGCCCTCACCCGGGAGGCCGGAGGCACCGTTGACGTCCGCGAGACCTCCGACCCCGCCGTCCGGCTCGGCCCGGCGCGGGGCGTCATCGCGGCCCTGATCGCGGTGTCGACGCTGATCGGGCTGATCGAGCTGCTCGCCCTGATCGGCGCGGACGTACGGGCCCGCTCCCGGGACCTGCTCGCCCTCAAGGCCATCGGCCTGACCCCCCGGCAGGTCGGCGCGGTCATCGTGACCGCGGCGGGTCTGACCGCGCTGGCCTCGGCCGTTCTGGGAACCACCGTCGGCACCCTCGCGGGCGGCTGGCTGGTCGATGCCCAGGGCCGGGCCGACGGGACCGGATCGGGCATCGCCGGCCACCCGCCGACTTTCGTACTGCTCACCCTGGTGGCGGGCGCCGTGCTGGGCGCCGTGGCGGCCGCACTGGTGCCGGCCGCGCGAGCGGCCCGGCGACGGCCGGCCGACTCCCTTACCGAGACGATGTGATCCCGGGTTCCGCGCGCCCCGGCGGGTGAGCGCCCGCACCCCTTCGGGCGCCGCCGGTTCCCGTTGGTGCAGGTTTCGGACCGCGCCCGTGTCGCCGCCGGGCGCGCGGTGCTTCTCTCCTCCTCAGCCGACGAGTCCTGGAGGACGGCATGGGGAACGGGTCCGCGCGGCCGTCCGGAGCACCCGGCGCCAGATCGGTTCTGCTCGCAGTGCCCAGCGGGTTCTGCGCGGGCGTTTCCCGGGCCGTCGAGACGGTCGAGCGGGCCCTCGCCCGCCACGGGGCGCCTGTCTACGTGCGCCGCCAGATCGTGCACAACCGGCAGGTCGTGGAACGGCTGCGGCGCGCGGGCGCCGTGTTCGTCGCCGAGGTCGACGAGGTCCCGGCGGGGGCGGTCCTCGTCCTCTCCGCCCACGGAGTGGCCCCGGGAGTACGGGAGGCGACGGCGGACCGGGGCCTGCGGGTCATCGACGCCACCTGCCCGCTGGTGACCAAGGTGCACCGCGAGGCCAGGCGGTACGCCGAACTCGGCTACGACATCCTGTTGATCGGGGACCCGGACCACGACGAGGTCATCGGGACCGCCGGGGTGGCCCCCGGGCGCACGCACATCGTGGACGGCTTCGAAGCCGCACGCGTTCTGGATGTGCCGGACCCGGGGCGGCTCGTCTGGCTCGCGCAGACCACCCTCACCGTGGACGAGACCGAACGGGTCGCGGCGGAGCTGCGCAAGCGGTTCCCGGGGCTCGTGGACCCGCCGAGCGACGACATCTGCTACGCCGCGCAGAACCGGCAGGCGGGCGCGAAGCACTTGGCCGGGGCGAGCGACCTCGTCCTGGTCGTGGGCTCCGCGAACTCCCACAACTCCTGCCGCCTGGTGGAGGTGGCGAGGGCCTGTGGCACCCCGGCCCACCTGGTCGACGACCCCGCCGCGATCGAAGACGGGTGGCTGCACGACGCCGTCGCCGTCGTCGGCGTCACGGCGGGGGCCTCCGCGCCCGCGGAATCCATCGGGGCGGTGATCACGGAGCTGGCCGCCCGCGGCTACCGGGACGTGCGCACGGTGGAGGTGGCGCGCGAGGGCCAGCACTTCTCCCTCCCCCGCGAACCGGCCGAGACCCGCCCCTGATCCGGCGGCCGGAAAGAGGCTCTGCCCGCGCGCCTGGGGGTGACGGGCCCGGGCAGCGCAATCCGTTGCGGAGCCCGGCCGTTGGCCGCGCCCGATCGGCGGAACCGGCCCCTCACCTGGGGCATGGGGCGAGTCTTCCCGTCCGGGCAGAAGACCCCGTTGAACGGGCAAGCCCCGATAGGTTCTGGTCCTGCGTCCGACGACCGAGGCAATCATGAACTGACGATTTTCCAGGAAAGGGCGTCCCCATGAATCTGACCACCCGCATCAAGCGTGCCGGCGTCGCCGGAGCCACGGCCGTCGCCGCAGCAGCAGTGGTGATGGGGGTGGCGGTCCCCGCGTCCGCCGCCACTGGCACGGCCACCGTCTGCGCGTCCGGCAACTACAAGGTCCACTTCGAGTTCCCCCAGCAGGGCAGCTCCGGCGACGTTCCCCGGGGAGTGTGCCAGTACGTCCCGCTGCAGTCGGGTACCAGCTACGTCAAGATCTGGGGCTACTGGAACACCAACCCCGGCACCTTCTACGTGGGCACCGGGCACCCCCAGAACCCGGGTTCAACCTGGTTCTACGCCGGGGGCACCACGACCAATCCTTACCTCACCTTCGGCTGACCGGTCGGGTCGCCCGGAGCTGGGACTCCCCGGGCGACCCGACCGCCTGGAGCGGGCCGACGTGTGACGACCGTCATGACGACCCGGCGACCGCCGCCGACTGACGCGTCGCGCAGTGTTCGGGTGCGGAAGTTCTGCGTGCTGTTCTGCATGGGCCCGAGCACTCCGGGCGCGTTGACTGGGGCCAGTCCGACGGGCCCGCGGGGCCTGTCCATCCGCCCCGGGGAGAGAGCATGCCGTCCATCGGGAACGTTGTGATCGTGAACGGTGGATTCGTGGACGGATCCGGCTGGCGGGACGTCTACGACGACCTCGCCGGGGACGGCTTCGGCATCCGGATGGTCCAGAACCCGACGCTGTCGCTCGAAGGTGACGTCACCGCGACCCGCCGGGTGCTGGATTCGCTCGACGGCCCGGCTCTCCTGGTCGGCCACTTCTACGGCGGGGCCGTCGTCAGCCAGGCCGGTACGCACCCCAACGTCGCGGCGCTGGCGTACATCGCCGCTTTCGCCCCCGACAAGGGCGAGTCGGTCGGCACGCTCATCGCCGACCTGGCGCCCGGGGCGCCCGTGCCGCCCATCCTGCCTCCGCAGGACGGTTTCCTCTTCCTGGACCGCGACAAGTTCCACGAAGCCTTCGCCGCCGATCTGCCCGCACACCAGGCCGCGTTCATGGCCGACGCTCAGGTCCCCTGGGGCGTGAACGCCCTCAGCGGGGCGGTCACCGAACCGGCCTGGCAGCACAAGGCCAGCTGGTACCTCGTCGCCACCGAAGACCGCATGATCCCGCCGCCGGCCCAGCGGGCCATGGCCGAGCGCGCAGGCTCGACCGCCGTCGAGGCCATCGGCAGCCACGCCGTCCACGTCTCACAGCCCGGCGCGGTCGCCGGTCTCATCCGCGAGGCCGCCGCCTGACCGGACCAGTGGACGCGGCGCTCCGCGCGGCGACACTCCCACCGACTTCACCCGTTGCGACAGGGCAAGCGCCGGCCGTCGGCCACCGCGCTCCCGCCGTCGCGCCCATCTCCGGCGGCCGGCCGCCGTTTGCAGGTGAGAGTGATGAACAACCTCCTCCAGACACCCCCATTCCGTGGTTCTGCGACGGCCGGCACGTCCGGCGTCGTCCCGATGGCCGAGTACGCCATCGCTCAGAGCCGGCCCGATGGCAGCACCGGCCGTCTCGTCGGGCGATCGGCGGAACTGGCACTGGTCGACGCGATCTTCGCCGAGGCCACCACACGGGGCGCCGCGCTGTTCCTGACCGGCGCAGCCGGAGTGGGCAAGAGCGCGCTGCTCGATGCTGCGGCGCGGCGGGCGGCGCACTGTGGATTCCGCGTGGTGCGGGCCGCCGGAGCGCGGTTCGATCAGAATGTCGATTTCGCGGGGCTGAATCAGATCCTGTTGCCGTTGGCGGGAGAGCTCGCTTCCCTGCCCGCGCGGCAGGCACACACCCTTCAGGCGATCCTGGGCCTGTCGGGGGGCGAATCGCAAGAGCTGTCGGCTGTCGCGTACGCGGTACGGGCTCTGCTGTGCCGGATCGGTACCAGGAGCAGCCCCCTGGCCCTGGTCATCGACGACTACGCGTGGCTGGACCGGTCCAGTGCGGTGGTGCTCGGTACGGTCGCCCGCCACATCGACACCGGGCGCGTTGCGCTGCTGGCCGCCTCCCGGCGGGACGAGGCCCTTCTCCCTGACACGGGGACCCGGGTGCACGAGGTGCCGCCCCTCGACGCGAAGTCGGCGATGGAGCTGGTGGCGGAGCGTTTTCCGGCGATGACCTCCACGGTTCGCCGACGGCTGCTCGCGGATGCCTGCGGGAATCCCCTCGCGCTGCTGGAGCTGCCCGTCTCGCTCAGTCTCGCGCAACAGACGCAGCGACGTTCGCTGCCGATGGTGCTGCCGCTCACCGAGCGGCTGCGGATGACCTTCTCCGAGCGGGTCAGGGCCCTGCCTGATGCCACACGGAAACTGCTCCTGCTGGCCGTTCTGGATGACGCGGGCGACCTGCACTTGCCGCCGCGGATCGGCGAGGGACCCGGAGCTCTCACCGGGCTCGCGCCTGCCGAGCGTGCCGGGCTGGTGCGGGTCGACGCCCGAGCGGGGCGCCTGGTGTTCCGGCACCCGCTGACCCGCTCCGCCGTCATGGAACTCTCGACCAGCGCCGAGCGCCGCTGGGCGCACATGGCGCTCGCCGACGTACTCCCGGACGGATCTGAACGCCGCGTCCTGCACCTGGCCCGCGCCACCGTGGGGCCGGACGACAGGTTGGCCGGCCTGCTGCACGAGACTGCCTACACCACCCTGCGCCGCGGCGACGCGGTGGGCGCCGTCTCCGCTCTGCTGCGCGCCTCGGAGCTCAGCAGCTCGGGAGTGGCCAGGGGAAGGAGACTGGCCGAGGCTGCCTGCCTGGGCGCCAACGTCACCGGCGATCTGCGCAAGGTACGCGCCCTTCTCGACGATGTCGCGGCAGTCGACCCCTTGGGCGGCGCGTCGCCCGCTGCCGCCGCGGCGGCAGCCGGGGAACTCCTCAACTGTGACGGTGACGCCGACGGCGCCCACCGGCTGCTGGTCGGAGCCATCACCGACCAAGTCCCCGCGAGCCGGGCCGAGGACGTCATGCTCCGCGAGGCACTCCACACCTTGCTCTCGGTGTGCTCGTTCAGCGGGCGGCCGGAACTGTGGGACTCCTTCGACATGCTCCTGGCGCGACTCGGCCCGCACGTCTCCGACCCCCTGCTACCGGTTCTGCGCGGCACCCTCGGCGACCCGGCCCACGCGGCGCTGCCGGTACTGCCACGCCTCGACGAGCTGATCTCCGGCCTCCATCGGCAGACCGACCCCACCCGGATCGTCCGTACGGCAGCCGCCGCCGGCTACGTCGACCGTCTGTCGGGCTGCCGCAGCGCATTGATGCGCGTCGTCGAGGACGGCCGCGGCGGAGGAGCGGTGGCCTCGGCCATACCAGCTCTCCACCTCCTGGCCAACGATGCCTACGCCAGGGGACGGTGGGGCGACGTCACCGAACTGACCGACGAGGCCCTGGAGTGGTGCGCGACCCACGACTACCGACTCCAGGAATGGCCGGCCCGGTTGCTGCAGGGGCTGCTCGCCGCCGCACGAGGTGACGAGGAAGCCGCCCGGAACATCGCAGACCGCCTCGCCTCCTGGGGCAACCCACGAGGGCTGGCAGCGCTGCGCGTCCACTCCTCCCACATCAACGCCCTCTCCGCGCTGGGCCGCGGCGACTTCGAAAGCGCCTACCGGCATGTGACATCCGTCAGCCCGGCGTACCGGCCGGCGCCGCATGTCCCGCACGCCCTGTGGCTCATCTGGGACTTCACCGAGGCCGCGACGCGCACCGGGCACCACGCCGAGGCTGCCGAACATCTGGCGGCCGTCCGGGACGCCGGCATCCCCTCCATCTCACCGCGCCTGGCCATGGTCACAGAGGCGGCGACCGCCCTGGCCGACCCGCACGTCGTCGATCGCGATCTCTTCGACGAAGCCATCGCCACACCCGGCGCAGAGCACTGGCCCTTCGATCTGGCGCGGATCCACCTGGGGTACGGCGAACGACTCCGCAGAGCCCAGGCGAGCGTCGCGGCACGCCCCCACCTGGAAGCCGCCCTCAGCACCTTCGAACGCCTCGGAGCCGCCCCGTGGAGCGCACGCGCGGCCGGCGAGCTACGGGCAAGCGGCCAGGTCGCGGCCGCCGCCACGCCCGTCGAGGGCCCTGGCGCGCCACTGACCCCGCAGGAATGGCGGATCGTCCAGCTCGCTGCCACGGGGCTCACCAACAAACAGATCGCCGCCCAGCTCTTCCTGTCCCACCGAACCGTGGCCGCCCACCTGCGCAGCGCCTTCCCGAAACTGGGCATCGCCGCCCGCGGCGGGCTGCGCGACGCCCTCACCGGTACAGCGTCTCGTCCATGGCCGGTTCGCCGCGTACTAGGTCATTCAGCCGAAGCTCAAAAAGACTGAACGAGCTAGCTTTTCACGTGCATCACAGGTTCTTTACGGACAACAGGAGCCATGATATGAGTTCGCTGAAGAACGTCGTCCTCGTGCACGGAGGGTTCGTCGACGGTTCCGGCTGGCAGGCCGTGTACCGTCTCCTCACCCGCGAGGGCTTCAAGGTCAGCGTCGTGCAGAACCCGACCCACTCCCTCGAGGGCGACGTCGCGGTCACGCGGCAGGTCCTCGACGCCCAGGACGGGCCGACCGTGCTGGTGGGCCACTCCTACGGCGGCGTGGTGATCACCGAGGCCGGCCGGCACCCCAACGTCGCCGCGCTCGCCTACATCGCTGCCTTCGCCCCCGACAAGGGCGAGTCGGTCAGCTCGCTGATCGCCGACCCGGCGCCGGGCGCACCCGTTCCGCCGATCCTGCCGCCCCAGGACGGCTTCCTCTTCCTCGACCGTGACAAGTTCGCGGACTCGTTCGCAGACGATGTGGCGCCGGAGGACGCTCGGTTCATGGCTGACTCGCAGGTTCCCTGGGGCGTCGAGGCACTCAACGGGGCGGTGGCGGAGGCCGCTTGGCGCACCAAGCCGAGCTGGTACCTCGTGGCGACCCTGGACAGGATGATCCCTCCGCCGGCGCAGCGCGCCATGGCGGAGCGAGCGGGAGCCACCGTGAGCGAGGTCCCCGGTAGCCACGCCGTCTACGTGTCCCGGCCCGAGGCCGTCGCGGAGCTGATCGAGCAGGCCGCGGGCGTCCAGGGCTGACCCGATTCAGGCACACCTGCACCACAGGTGTGCGATCCGCCCGGTTGATCGCCTCAGCTGCGGCAGGGGCGACTTCCGGAATGACGAGAGGCAAGACATGCGTAGCAAGGTCGTACGCCGCGGTCTGATCGCGGCAGGCGCTTCCGGCGCAGCGACGTTCACCCTTCTAGGGTCGATGGCTTCAGCGACAACGCCGGAGCCCCAGTCCGGCGGCACCAAGCCGACGGTCGTCCTGGTGCACGGCGGTTTCGCCGACGCGTCCGCGAGCTGGGAGGGAGTGATCAAGCGGCTCCAGGACGACGGATACCCGGTCGTCGCGACCGCCAACCCGCTGCGCGGGCTCCCTACCGACGTTCCGTACCTGGAGAGCGTCCTCAAGTCGATCGACGGCCCCATCATCCTGGCGGGCCACTCCTACGGCGGCGCCGTGATCACCAACGCCGCGGCTGCCCATCCCAAGGTCAAGGCGCTGGTCTACGTGGCCGCCTTCGTGCCCGACGAGGGTGAGCAGCTCGGCGAACTCATCAACAAGTACCCGGGCACCGAGATCCCCGCCTCGCTCAATCCCGTACCGTTCCCGAACCCGGACGGCAGCACCGGCACGGACCTCTACCTCAAGGCCGACAAGTTCCGCAGCGCTTTCGCGGCGGACCTCCCGGTTTCGGTCACCAACGTCATGCAGGCGGCCCAACGGCCGTTCAGTGCCTCCTCCTTCACCGACGTCACCAAGGCCGCCGCCTGGCACGACATCCCCTCCTGGGGACTGGTCGCCGCCTCGGACAAGGCCATTCCGCCGGCCCTTCAGCGTTTCGAGTACCAGCGGGCCCACGCCCGCGGCACGGTCGAGGTCTCCGGAGCCTCGCACTCCGTCATGATCAGCCACCCGGACGCGGTCACCAAGCTCATCAAGAACGCCGACCGCTCCACCCGCTGACCTGTTCAATCTTCGGCGACAGCCCGCCTGTTCCGGGCGGGCTGTCCGTCGTGCGCTTCCGCCGAGCGGGTCTGCCGCTTGCGTCATGAAGAGGCCGGGCTTCGCGTGAGCGCGTCGCGCAGCCCCGCACGAGAGGTGACGTTCAGCTTCGGAAAGACACTGCGCAGATGTGCCGCCACGGTGCGGGGGGACAGGAACAGCTGGGAGGCGATCTGTTTGTTGGTCAGTCCTGTGGCGGCCAGCTGCGCGATCTGCTGTTCCTGCGGAGTCAGCGGCGTACGCCCGTCCTCAGCCGATGCCACGGTGGTGACGTGGACGCCGCTCGCCCGCAGCTCGTTCGCGGCTCGTGCGCACCAGGGTTGGGCCCCCAGGCGCCGGAACGTGCTGAGCGCGGCCTCCAGGTGGACGCCGGCGGCCCCGCCTGCTTTGGCTCTGCGCAACCTCTCGCCGTAGGTCAGGCAGATCCGTGCCCAGTCGAAGGGCCATCGCTCGGCGCCGGGGGCGGCGACGGCTCTCTGGAACAAGTCGTGGTCGATGGCGTCCGGGGTGGCTATGGCCTCGGCGGCGTCGGTCATCATGGCCAGGCGCGGTGAGATGGACGGGATGCCGGACGCCCTGACCGCCGCGATGTGTTCGACGGCCTCGGCATGGTGACCGGTCCGAGCCGCGGCTTCGGCGAAGTTCCAGAAGAGCCACAGGGAATGGGGCATGTGCGAGGGCAGCCGGCCAGGGGTGCTCAGGGCTCGCAGACAGCGGTACGCGCTGTCGAAGTCCGCGCTGCCGAGCGCGGCCAGCGCTCGTATGTGGGAGGCGTACACATGAAGCGCGCCAAGCCCTCGGGGGTTCCCCCAGCACACGAGGCGGTCGGCGATCTCCAGCGCGGTCTGGTTGTCACCTCGCGCGGCGGCCAGCAGGCCCCGCAGGAAATTCCCCGACCACCCCAGCAGACGGTAGTCGTGTGTCTCGCACCAGCGCAGACCTTCGTCGGTGAGGTCCGGAAGGTCGTCCCACTGTCCGCCGGCGTAGGCGTCGTTCGCCAGCAGGAAGTTCGCCTCTATCGCCGTGGCGATGGCTCCCCCGTTACGGCCGTCTTCGACGACACGCCGCAGGGCACTACGACAGCTTGGCAGCCGGTCCACATAGGCACCCGCGATGGCCGTCCGCACGATGCGCCGGGGATCGGTCTCCCGGGTGAGGCCGAGGATGAGGTCATCGAGCACGTCCAGAACCGACGACGCGGCGTGAACGGGATCACCGAAGGCGCCGCGAAGCACGCGCAGCAGGGGATCGGGAGAGTGCCGCAGGACATCTGTCACCGCGCTGTCGAAGGCAGGCCACAGGTCCGGCCGGCCGCTGAAGAAGCACACCATGAGCAGGGTGTGCAGAGCTTCGCGCAGGATGTTGTCGTCCGTGTGGCCAGGTTGGGCATGGCTGCGGATCGCGCCGACGAGCAGCCGGTGAGCGGTGTCCGCGTCGCCTTCCCCGTTGAGGAGCCGGCTGGCTGCCGCGGCCGCCGCGGCCAGCGAATCCGTGCCCACGGGATCGGCGGACACGGCATTGTCCAGCAGGGCGCGTACGTTGCGGAGGTCACCGGTGATGTTGGCGCCGAGGCATGCTGCCTCGGCCAGCATGCGGCCCTTGGCCGTCCCTGCGCTGCTCAGCTCGGAAGCGCGGAGCAGGGTGGTGATGGCGCCGACGGCGTCGCCGCGCCGCAGAGTCCTGTAGGCCACATCGTGCAGGAGCGCAGCCACTTGATCGTCCGGGCCGACGGCCGCGGCGGCCAGATGGCGGACCCGGCGTTCCGAACCTTCCGGGAACTCTTCGGCCAGATCCAGGTGCACCCGTCGACGCTCCGCACTCGTCGACAACTCCATGACCGCGGAACGGGTGAGCGGGTGCCGGAAGACCAGGCGGCCCGTCAGGGGGTCCACCTGCACCAGGCCGGTCCGCTCGGCAGGGCCCAGGCTGGTCAGGACATCCGAGCTGTCGACGGCCCGCTCGAGGACGTGCAGATCACCGGAGCCGTCCAGAACGGCGAGCAGGAGCAGCTCCCGTGTCGCGCGCGGCAGGGCACTGACCCGTACGGAAAAGATCTTCTTGAGGCGCTCGGAGAGCGGCAGCACGGCCGGCAGCGGTCCCCGTTCGGTCTGCTGAGCCTCGTTGAGCGGGACGGGCAGTTCCAGCAGTGCCAGCGGGTTGCCGGCGGCCTCCGTGACAAGACGCTGCCGGACCCTGGCCGTCATGGCCGGGAATCGCTCTGCCACCAGCGCCTGCGCGGATTCCTCGTCCAGGGCCCGAACCTCGTACGAGGGTATTCCGGTGCTGCTCAGGAAGGATTCGTCGCCGGTCCGGGATGCCGCGAGCAGGGCCAGTGAACCGGTCCGGACGTTACGGGCGACGGTGCCCAGGACCACGGCGCTGGGCCGGTCGAGCCAGGCCACGTCATCGATGACCAGCGTGACGGGGCCACGCTTCGCCGCGGTCTGGGTCAGCAGGACCTGCACCGCGTTGGCGATGGCGAGCAGCTCGGCGGGCTGCTCCTCGGACAGTCCTCGGACTGCCTGGAGCGTCCCCGCCTGCCGCGGAGGCAGCGCCGGGATCTCCTCCGCCAGCGGCTGGAGCAGCTGGGCGAGACCCGAGAAGCTGACACTCTGCTCGAACTGTGAGCCCACGATCCGTACGACTGCCAAGCCCGCCTCGGACGCCCGTTCCGCCGCGATGTCCAGCAGGGCGCTCTTCCCCACCCCTGCCTCTCCCGTCAGCACCAGCGCGGCGCCCCTGGTGGCGGCGGAATCGAGGAGGTCGTCGATGAGTGCCAACTCCGCCGACCGTCCCACGAGGCGGACCGCTGAACGCACGCCGTCGTCGCCTGCGGGGTGACTGCGGCCGTCCGAGGCTGGTAACGAAGGGAATGGCATAAAGACCTTCCATTCTGCTCGAGTTGCATCAACGACATGACGGAAGGGTCGCCCGGAAGTTCGCTTGCGATCGTATGAGCTACATCACGCTGTCAGATCTTGCGTCGCCCGCCAAGACCTCCGGTCCTTCGCCTCGTGCGCGAGCCGACGGCGCGACATGTCGGCGTCGAGGGGCCGCGGCCGACACGAACAGGAAGCAACACATGCCCCTTAGCGCTGAAGTGGCCCTCGCATGTGTCCTGGACCTCATGGCGTTCCTACAGTCTTCGAGAGAGCCACTGACGCGGCCCTCCTGCCGGCTCCTCCACCCTCCGTGCTCCAGGGAGAAGCGACGCCATGAACGTGACGAAGAAGTCCCTCGGCACAGAACTGGACACGCGCGCGACGATCCTTCCGTCCGGCCCCGGGACCGGTCCCGAGATCCGAATGCAGCCGGTCCCGCGCGCCGCTGCCCGGATCGTCTCCCACGGCGGGCGCGGCATCGCCCAGGACCGGCTCCGGCTGTGGAGCCAGTACGGCAGCCGATTCCGCAGGGCCATGTCGGACATGAGAGGGGTGCTCCCGAAGGAGGGGCCCTGTGGGGACGGCCGTCCCGTCGACGACGTCGGCGCCCTCGCGGACCTGGCCGCGCTCCGCCTCTACCTGGCCGAGGAATGGGCATGGCTGGATCCGACGCTGCTCGAGGGGAAGCCCGGAGCTCACATGCCCCTTGCCCGTTGCGTCGCATCGGGCCTGCGCAGGCTGCCTGCCCACCGAGGTCCCGCGATCGTGCGCACCGGTGTGGCCGAGGGCCTGGTGAAGTGGCACCGCGACAACCCCGTGGTCGTCGACCAGGGTTTCTGGAGCGCGACGTCGTCCCCGGCGGCGCTCGGCGCGGGTGGACCCGGGTATCTGGTGTGGTCGCTCACCGGCCGCCGTACGGACTCTGTCGATCCGCACGCCCGGGGAAGGCTGGTGTTCGTTCCCGGCACTCGTTTCAAGGCCCTCAAGGTGCTCGACGGCCGGAGGCCCCTCGTGCTGATGCGCGAGATGTTCCCGCAGGAGCCTGCCGAGGAGCGTCCGGGCGGCCCCGGCACCCGCCGCACCGAGTGGCTGGACCGGACCACGGTGGAAGAGCTGACGCAGGCGACGGCCGGGCCGTCCGGATTGATCTTCGCCGAGTTCACGGGCCCCCGGAACCGTCCCCCGGGGCTGATCGGGTACGAGCCCGCTTGAGACCGGCGCATAGTGTCCCAAGAGGGTCGAGTCGACTGAATTCATACTGGGTCATTTGACCGAAGCCGCGCCACTGGCTGTCGCCGTAGTGTGCCGATGTAGCTCGAAGTCCACTCGCAGGCCCCGTCGTCCAGGCGGCGGGCCGGGGGCGGATCCAGGTGTGCATGTCGGTTCTATCCGGGGATTGCCGAAGTGACTGTGACTGTGACTCAGACGAATGGAACGGGAACCGCGCCGGCAGCTCCGATCCGCGTTGTCCTGAGGGCGAGCGACGCCTTCCTGGAGCGTGCGACCGGCGCCTACCTGCAGTCGAGTTCTGGCGTGAACATCGTTCCCCAGCACGGACTTCCCGATGCGGACGTGTCGGTCATGCTGCTGCACAGCCTGAACGACGACTGGCTGAGGGTTCTCAGGCAGGACGCCGCCGCGCGCGCCGGCGGCGCGCCGGTCCCGGTCGTGGTGATGGCCGATCGCGTCAACGAGCGGCAACTCACCCTGGCAGTCGAATACGGACTGACCAGCCTTCTCTACCGAAGCAGCTCGAGCCTTGAGCAACTCCTCGACGCGACGATCGAGGCGAGCTCCGGACGCAGTCGTATTCCGGATGAACTGGTGGGCCATCTGATTGCCGAACTGGGGCATCAGCAACGACAGCAGACGCTTGCGCAGTTGTCGCGGAGTGGCGGACTCGCGGTTCGGGAGGTCGAGGTGCTCCGCATGCTGTCCGAAGGGATGAACACGCTTGAGATCTCCGAGAAGATGAGCTATTCGGAGCGGACGATCAAGGGAATCATCCATGACACCCTGAAGCAGCTCAACTGCAAGAACAGGACGCAGGCAGTGGCGCGCGCGGTCAGGACGGGCATTCTCTGAGCAATCCCGTCCGCCTCCGGCAATTCCTTGATAAACCATCAGAGACAGGTGCAGGGAAATGAATTGGAGCACAACCAGAGCGGCCGGCGTGGTGGCGCTCGCTCTCACAGCGCCCGTGCTCGCCGCGACGCCCGGCAGTGCGACGGGCTCGCAGATCCTGAGTCACTACTACGATCCGGGCACGGAGATCGTCCCTTCGACGGACATGGTCTGTGCTCCGGGTGGCACGGCGATCCACGGGACCGCCACGTTCGGGACGCAGCCGGGCGATGTCTGGCAAGGCACGACTACGTACGACTACTGCCTGTACCCAGAGCCTACGCCGGGTCAGTACCGCTACGTCGGGACGGAGACGCTCACCGGCTCGGTCGAGGGGTGCGGAACGGGATCGTTCACCTGGATCGGGTGGGGCAGCACAGCGGGTGGCGGAACTTGGCGGGTCGTCCCGGGATCGGGCACCGGTGACCTGGCCGACGCACGTGGCAGGGGGACGAACACCGCGACGACCAGCCTGACGTTGGAGAACTACGGGCACTTCGAGGGAGCGTTGGACTGCTGAGACCCGGGGCGAACGGGGCGCTGAGCAGCCGCCCGTGCGCCGAGTGCGGGGGCTTCCCGCAGGTCCGCCCCGGCGTGTCCGCACACCGCCGCCGCGGCCAGGGACCCCTGTTCGAGGAGGGCGCGTGCTTCGTCCGCGGACAGGTCGGCCGGGGACCGCGGGAGGTGCGTGAGGAGAGCCGCCATGAAGGCGTCGCCCGCACCGATGGTGTCGATCACCGTGACCGGCGCCGCCGGGACCGAAACCGGGGGTGTGTCGCGGAGGAAAGCGGTGCTGCCGCGGGCCCCCCGCGTCAGCACGACCAGGCGGCCGTCCTGGGCGAGGCGCCGGCATGCGGCGTCGGGGGTCTGGGAGGGCCACAGCAGTTCCGCGTCCTCGTCGCTGGCCTTGATCAGATGGGCGAGGGTGCACAGGTCCCGGAGCCGGTGCAGGCTTTCCTCGCGGTCGAGCGTACGGTCCTCCCGTACGTTGGGATCGACGGCCAGTACGGTCTGCTCGGCGGCCGCTCGCGCCGTGGCGAGTACGGCGGCGGCGGCCGGTGGCACGACCGCGGCGAGGCCGCCGACGTAGACCGCCGAGAAGCTCGACAGGTTGCCGGTCACCGCGGTGAGTCGGAAGGTCGCCGTGTCGTGGAGGTGGAAGGCGTAGCGGGTGCCGGCCTCGGAGACCCCGGCGACGGCCAGTGCGGTGGGCAGCGGGGAGCGGGCGCACAGGCTCAGGTCCACTCCCGCCGCGGCAAGCCGTGCCGCGTTGAGGTCACCGAAGTCGTCGTCGCCCAGCGTTCCGGCGAACACCGCCCGTACGCCGAGCGCCGACACCCCTGCCGCCACGTTCGCCGGGGCGCCGCCCGGCAGCGGTGTGAGGCTGCCGTCCGGGGCCGGGACCAGATCGCACAGGGCTTCGCCCATCACCAGGACGGTCACGGCTCCACCACGATCTTGCGGCCCTGGCCGGCCCGGAACCGCTCCAGTGCTTCGGGGTACTGCTCCAGTGGCAGCCGGTCGCTGATGAAGACCGCCGGGTCCAGCACCCCGGAGGCGAAGAGCGCGGCGGCGCGTTCGAAGCTGTGCAGGACCGCCATCGAACCGGTGATGGTGATCTCCTGGTTGTAGATGCGGTACGGCTCGATCACCGCGGTGGTCGCATAGTCGGACACGCCGAACTGGAGGAAGGTGCCGCCCTTGGCGACCCGGCCGAGCCCGTCCTGGATGGCGGCAGCGCTGCCGGTGGCGTCGATGACGAACTCCCAGCCGTCCGGGCGGTCCAGCTCGTCCGCGTGCGCCGCGGTGGCGGAAACTCCCAACCGGTGGGCCGTGGCGAGGCGTTCGGGGTTGATGTCGAGGACGGCCACCGAGGCGGCCCCGGTGCGCTTGGCCAGTTCCAGCATCATCAGGCCCATGGTGCCCGAGCCGTAGATCAGAACGTCCGAGCCGAGCGTGCTGTCGCGGAGCACGTCGTAGCCCCGTACCGCGCACGACAGCGGTTCGATGAGCGCGGCGTCCCGTACGTCGACGTGGTCTGGCAGCCGCACGCAGTTGGCGACGGGCGCCAGCGCGTACTCGGCGGCGCCGCCCGGGACCGATACGCCGATGGCGTTCCAGCGGTCGCACAGGTTGCCCCGCCCGGCCCGGCAGTAGCGGCACTCGTGGCAGTAGAGGGACGGGTCCACCGCCACCCGGTCGCCCACCCGGAGCTCCGTGACCTCGCTGCCGAGACCCACGACCACGCCCGCGAACTCGTGGCCGGGCACGACGGGCAGCGTGGGCGCGAACTCGCCCTGGAGGATGTGCAGATCGGTGCCGCACAGTCCGCACACCACGACCTCGACGACCACGTCCCGAGGCCCGGGCACGGGATCGGGGACGGTGGTGACGACGACCTTGCCGGGCGCCTCGATGAGCGCAGCCCTCATTTGACAGCTCCAAGGGAGAGGCCCTGGACCAGTTTGTCCTGGGCGGCGAACCCGGCGACGAGCACCGGGAGGGAGACGACGACCGAGGCGGCGCACAGCTGGGCGAGGAACAGGCCCTGGCTGGTGACGAATCCGGTCAGGAAGACAGGCGCGGTCTGCGCGGCCACCCCGGTGAGCACCCGGGCGAAGAGCATCTCGTTCCAGCTGAAGATGAAGCAGATCAGCGCGGTCGCGGCGATACCGGGAGCGGCCACCGGCGCGACGATGCGGGTGAGGACGGTGGGCAGTCCGGCGCCGTCCACCTGCGCCGCTTCGATGATCGAGACCGGCACGTCGGCGAGGAAGGACTGCAGCATCCACACCGCGATCGGCAGGTTCATCGAGGTGTACAGGAGGACGAGCAGCCAGATGTTGTCCAGCAGGCCGGTGTTCTTGGCGAAGAGGTACAGGGGGAGCAGACCGGCCACCACGGGCAGCATCTTGGTGGAGAGGAAGAAGAACATGACGTCGGTCCACTTGCGCACGGGCCGGATCGACAGCGCGTACGCGGCCGGCAGCGCCAGGCAGAGCACGAGGAGCGTGGACATCACGCTCGCCGTCATGGAGTTGATCAGCGGCGGCCAAGGTCCGTCCGCTCCGCCGGAAGTGAAGAACTTCCGGTAGCCGTCCAGGGTGAGGGCGGCGGCCAGTGAGGGCGGGTTGGTGGCTGCGTCCGGTTCGGAGTGGAAGGAGGTGAGGAGCATCCAGCCGGCCGGAAGGGCGAAGGCGATCCCGGCGGCCCAGGCCAGCAGGCCGAGGCCGGCCGATCGTCGTGCGGCAGTCATGCGCGGCCCACCTCCTCGGCGAACAGGGAGGAGACCACCCGCAGCGCGAAGGTCGCGATCACGATGGTGCCGGCGACGACGACGACCCCGGCTGCGGAGGCGAGCCCGTACTCGTGGGCCTGGTAGAAGGTCTGGTAGATCGTGTAGGGGAGGTTGGCGGTGCCCAGACCGCCCGAGGTGATGGTGAAGACGGCGTCGAAGTTCTGCACGATGTAGATCGACCCGAGCAGGATGCCGAGTTCGAGGTAGCGGCGCAGATGGGGCAGGGTCAGATAGCGGAAGGTCTGCCAGGGGCCGGCGCCGTCCAGCTTGGCCGCCTCCATCATCTCGGCCGGCCGGCTCTGCAGCCCCGCCAGCAGGATCAGCATCATGAACGGGGTCCACTGCCACACCAGCGCGGCCTCCACGGCCAGGAGCGGGGTGTCGGAGATCCATTCGGGCTGGGCGGGGGAGTCGTCGCCGAACAGACCGGCGATCCAGGTCGAGGCGCCGTTGAGGAGCCCGTACTCCGGGTTGTAGAGGGCGTGCTTCCACAGCAGCGCGGCGGAGACCGGCACCAGCAGGAACGGCGTGATCATCAGGGTCCGTACGATGCCCCGGCCGCGGAAGCTGCGGTCCAGGAGCAGTGCCAGCAGCAGCCCGAGCAATACGGACGCCAGCACCACGGTGGCCGTGAGCAGGACCGTGGTCAGCACGGACCCACGGAGGTCGGGATCGGTGGCGACGGTGGCGTAGTTGTCGAACCAGGCGAAGCCGCGGGCGTCGGGGGCCAGGGAGTTCCAGTCGAAGAGCGAGATCACCAGGGTGGCCACGAAGGGCAGCTGGGTGACCGCGATCAGGAAGATCAGGGCGGGCAGCAGCGGTGCGCGGGTGGCCCAGGCCCGCGCCCGCCCGGGTGCGGCGGGCGCGGTGCGCGGCGGGGAGGCCGCCGCTCGGGGTGCCGCGCTCACGGAGAGCGTCACCGGTGCTCCTTCGCGACCTTCTCGGCCAGTGTCTGGGACTTGGCGAGGGCCTCGTCGACGCTCTGGCGGCCGCCGATGGCGGCGCTGATCTCCTGGGAGACCTTGGTGCCGAGGTCGGTGAACTCGGGGATGCCGACGAACTGGATGCCGGGTGCCGGGCGGGGCTGTACGCCGGGGTCGGCCGGGCGGGCGGAGCGGATGGCGCCGAGGGTGACGTCGGCGAAGGCGGCCGCCTCCTTGCGGTACTCCGGGTTGTCATAGGTGGAACTGCGCTTGCCCGCCGGGACGTTGGCCCAGCCGAGCTGTGCGCCGACGAGCTCCTCGTACTTCTTTCCGGAGGCCCAGGAGATGAACTTCCAGGCGTTGTCGCCGTTCTTGGAGGCCTTCTGGATGCCCCAGGCCCAGGTGTAGAGCCAGCCGGAGCTCTCGGTCTTCTCCACCGGCGCCTGTACGTAGCCGATCTGGCCCTTGACGGGGGAGTCGGCGGCTTCCAGCGAGCCCGCCGCGGCGGTCGCGTCGTACCACATGGCCGTCTTGCCCTGGGTGAGGCTGTTCAGGCATTCCGCGTAGCCGGACTGGGGGGCGCCGGGCTGGCCGTGCTCGCGCACCAGGTCGACGTAGAACTGCGTGGCCTTCTTGAACTCGGGGGAGGTGAGCTGGGCCTGCCAGTCATTGGTGAACCAGGTACCGCCCATGGTGTTGACCACGGTGGTGAGCGGGGCCATGAGCTCGCCCCAGCCGGGCAGCCCGCGCAGGCAGATGCCCTTCATGCCCGGCCGGGCGCCGTCGGCCTTGGCGGCGAGGTCGGCGACCTGCTGCCAGGTCGGCCGGTCGGGCATGGTGAGGCCCTTCTCGGCGAAGACGTCCTTGCGGTACATGAGGAAGGAGGACTCGCCGTAGAAGGGCTCGGCGTACAGCTTGCCGTCCGCGGCGGTGAGGGAGGTGCGCAGTGGCTCCAGGATGTCGTTCTGCTCGAAGGCGGTGTCCTTCGCCACGTACGCGTCGAGCGGATGGAGCCAGTTGTTCTTGGCGTAGATCGGCACTTCGTAGTTGCTGATGGTGGCGACGTCGTACTGCCCGGCCTGGTTCGAGAAGTCCTGGCTGATCTTGTCGCGGACGTCGTTCTCCGGCAGCACGGTGAAGTTCACCTTGATGCCGGTCTCCTTGGTGAAGTGCTCGGCGGTCAGCTTCTGCAGCTCGACCATCGGCGGGTTGTTCACCATCAGTACGTTGACGCTCTGGCCGTCGCCGGTCTTGGACCCGCCGCCCGCGCCGGCGCAGCCGACGGCCGCGGTGAGCAGGGCGGCGACGGCGAGGGCCGCGGCACCGCGGCGGACGAGGGGGAGGGGTCTTGAGGCGGGTCCGGGCATGACGGCTCCTGGTGTTCGGGGTGTGGGTGGTGAAGGTGGACAGGGGGGTGGGGTGGGGCGTGCGGGGTGGGGTCAGACCCGGATGACCTGGGGGCCCAGCAGGGTGTAGCGCTGGGCCTCGCCGGGCGGCAGACCGGTGTCGGTCACGATGGCCTCGATGTCCCGCACGTCGGCGAACCGCGCGAAGCTGACGGCGCCGAACTTGGTGTGCACGCCCGCGAAGACGCGCCGACGGGCGCCGCACACGGCCTGTGCCTTGACCGCGCTCACGGCCGGGTCGGGGGTGGTGAGCCCGTGCTCGCGCGAGATGCCGTTGGCTCCGATGTACGCCAGGTCGATGACGAACCCGGCGAGCATCCGCGTCGCCCAGTGGTCGACGGTGGCCATGGTGCCGCCCCGCAGCCTGCCGCCCAGGACCAGGACGGTCGTGTGCTGGGCTCCGGCCAGTGCGTGGGCGACGGGGAGGGACGCGGTGACGACGGTCAGCGGCCGGTCCCTGGGCAGTGCCTCGGCGATCAGCTGAGGGGTGAACCCCTCGTCGATGAAGACGGTCTCCGCGTCCCCGAGGAGTTTGGCGGCGGCGGTGGCGATACGCGTCTTCTGCGGAAGGTGGCGGGTGGTGCGTACGGCGAGGGTGGTCTCGAATCCGGAACTCTCCACCGGATAGGCGCCGCCGTGGGTGCGCCGGACCATTCCGTGTTCTTCCAGTACGTGCAGATCGCGGCGGATCGTCTCCTTGGCGACGGCGAATTCCTCCGCGAGTGCGGACACCTCCGCCGAACCGGTGCGCCGGACCAACTGCAGTATTTCCCGTCGGCGTTCTTCGGTGTCCACGGCGGCTGTCCCCGTTCTGCGGTGCTGTGCGGTGCCCGTTCGGGCCGCTGCAAGTTTTGTACAAGCTGAAAGGCGGCGCTGAACAGGGAACTCGTCAAAAGGTGTGCGCCCGTTTCTGCCCGCTTCCCGATCCGGTTCCCGCTGGTCCGGATGCCCGCGCGGGCCCGCAGCGGCCGTTCGCGTGCCCGTTTGCCCGCCGGTGCCGCTCCGCTCGCCGCCCGTTCGGGAGTGAACCGGTTGCCCGCCGCGTCCGTCCACCGCAGCGCACGCCTCGCCCATACGAGATCCTGGAGCACCCACCATGACGCGCAGATGGTCACTCATCGCCTTGATCGCGGCGCTCGCCGCCGCCCTGGCCTTCGTCCTGCTCGGCGGCCTGGGCGACGACAAGGGGGATACCGCCCCGGTCGCCGAGAAGGCGGCCAAGGGGTCGGCGGCGCCCTCGAAGGCCCCTGACACGTCGAAGCTCCGCGGCATGGCCTGGTGGCCGGCCCACGAGAACAAGGGCGCGGTGATCAAGGACGCGGTCGGCAGCCGTCCCGGAACCTTCCAGGGGCGCATCGGGTGGACGGCGGGGCCCAATGGAGGCGCGCTCCAACTCGACGGTGTCACCGGCCATGTGGTCGCCGACTCGGCCGTGGTCGACACCACGAAGGCCGACTTCTCGGTGGCGGCCCGGGTGCGGATCGACAGCAAGGGCTTTCGCAGCGCGGTCACGATCGACGGCGACCGGCACAGCGTCTTCTACCTCCAGTACTCCGGCACCGACAACCGGTTCGCCTTCGCCTTCCCGAACGTCCGGGCCGTCGGTTCCGCCACCGGTGAGCCGGAGTTGGGCCGCTGGTACCACCTCACCGGGACGTACAGCCGGTTGAACGGCACCCTCAGCATCTACGTCGACGGGGTGCTCGCGGGGACGGCGCAGGGAATGAGCGAGGAGAAGCCGTCCGGCAAGTTGGTGATCGGCCGGGGGAAGTTCGAGGGCAAGCCGGTCGACTTCTGGAGCGGGGCGATCGCCGATGTCCACGTCTACGACCGGGCGCTGAAGGCGGCCGAGGTCACGGCGCTGGCGGCCCGCGAGCCGTCCCGCTAGCCGGCCGGGCCGCGGCGGCCGCCCCACCGGCGGCGCCGCGGCCCTGCGCGGACCCGGGACCCCTCCCGCCGTGCCGTTCCGACCGTTCGGAAGCAGAACGGGCGCGCCCGGAGGGATGCGGGCGGAGTCGAAACGGTCCGGGGTCCTGCCCGATCGGGCAACCGGGATCCTTGGGAATCAGTCACCCCCTGCTGTGAGCTCGGCATTTGACGGAAGGTAAGCGGGCGAACTCGGTCGCGGACTCCTACGGAACGGACCATTACGGCCTGTCCGAATGCAGGTACACATGTTCTGCGGCCCTCACCGGCAATCGCGCCGGAACGTTTCACCGCCCGCACTCCGCTCATTCGTCATGGCCCGGGGAGGGAATTCCTTGCCGTATTCAGAATTGTCCGAAAACACCGCTATTGAGTCGTTAGGGACGCGACCTGCCGAGGATTTCCTCAAAGCCCTCTACGAACAGCACGGCGCGGTACTGACCCGTTTCGCCGCCCGCCTGCTCGGCGGCGACTGGCACCGCGCCGAGGACGTCCTGCAAGAGGTGGCGATCCGGGCCTGGAACCACCGCGCCGAACTGGATCCCACGGCCGAGACCGTGCGCCCCTGGCTCTTCGCCGTCGTCCGCAACCTGGTGATCGACGGGCACCGGGCCCGTCAGGCCCGGCCCCCGGAGACGGAGGACCCGGACCTGACGGTGCTGCCGGTAGGCGACGACGTCGACCGCTTCCTCACCACCCACGTGGTCGTCGACGCCCTCCGGGACCTTCCGCACTTCCAGCGCGAGGTGCTGATGCACGTCCACTACATGGGGCGCAGCGTCAACCAGACGGCGCGCGTGCTCGGCGTACCGCCGGGCACCGTCAAATCCCGTACGCACTACGCAACCCGGGCCTTGCGCGAGGCCCTGCAGAGCCGGGGCCTCGCGATGTCCTGATGTGCCGTCAGGCGAGGCGTCCGGCATGGACGTCGATGAGCAGCCCCAGCGGTCCGGTGTCGAGCGAACCGTCCTCGCCGACCCGGAACCGCCAGCCGGCCACCGCAGTCTCGCCGATCACCAACAGCGCGTCCCCCCGCTCCAGCCAATCGAGGGCGTGCCGCTCCTCGGCGTACTGCCCGGCATCGAGGACGAACAGCCTCGGAGCCTGGTCCCGTACCGTGACCGGACCACTGCCCTCGATCATCCGGAACACCTGGGTGACGGCGGGCGTGGCCCCCGTCCTGCCGCCGGCCGTCCCGGGGCCGTCGCCGCCGCGGGCCAGCCCTTCCTCCAGTGTGGCGACCATGTGCAGCCGGGCCGAGCCCATGCCCGCGGCCATCTCCGTCCGTGCCACCGAGCCCACCAGGGTCACCTCCGCCCGGCGCCCGACCGGGCCGGTGATCAGCTCGCTCACGAAGGCCCGTACGAGTTGCTGCACCTCTGCGGCGCCACCGCTCAGGGCGATCCCGGCGGACGCCCGCGACAGGTCCACCAGCACCCGCTCGCCCGCGGCCAGCCCCACCGTGACCGCCAGGGCGTACGGCTGCTCCGCCACGGGACCGCCCATGGCCGACGGCTCGCCCAGCAGGGAGGTGTCCGCATCCCACTCCTCGCCGTCGGCGTCCGCCGTCCAGGGCGCCGGCGCGGCCGGGTCGGGCCCGGTCAGCCGCAGCGACAGCCGCTCACCCGAATAGACGACCGCGTACGCGTCCGGCACCGCGCGGGCCGCCCCCACGCAGGCGTCCGCCAGCCGGCGCAGACCCAGGTCGATCACCTCCAGGGCCTCCCGCCCGCGCACGTTCGCGGGGGCGGGCCGGGGCGGCGCCGCCGGGGACTTCCTCCGTTCCGTGCGGATGAGTTCGAACACGGCGCCGACCAGCGCCAGCCCGATCACGACGGCCAGGACGATGGACAGGTTCATACGACCACCTCTGTCGGGTCCCGGGGCCCGGGACGAGTCACCGACCGGTTACGGCCCCGCCCTCCCGATGGTTCACGCCGCCCCGCCGCACCCACCCCGTGAACCACCTGGCCCCGCGGTCCGTAGGGGCCGGGGAGCGGGGCCGGACCTCCCCTCCACGACCGGCCCCGCCATCCCGACGTCCCCCTTGCTGCCTGGAGAGCCCCGTGCCTTTGCTGCTCACGGTGGTCGACGAACTCGGCCACGCCTTCGACGTCCACCTGGACGCCGACCCCGACACACCGGTGGCCGCGATCGCCGAGGCCATCGCCGCGACCGAGGGCATGTCCATGCCGTTGCCCGGAAGCGGCCTCTACCTCGGCGCCGAGGAGCTGCCGCCGGACATGTCGCTGCGCGAATCGCCCTTGCGGGACGCCGCCGTCGTCGGTCTCGGCCGACCGGTCGGAGCGCCCGCCGCGGAACCCGGCGGCCTGGTCGAGGTCCGAGCGGTCGGCGGGCCCGGAGCCGGCGCCGTCCACCGCCTCGACATGGGCGAGTACCGGATCGGGTTCGAAGTGGACGGGTCCGTGCGGATCGCCCGCTCCGGCCACGGCCCGCACCTGGTCGGGCTCCGGGTGGGCCCGGGCGGGCGCTGCGCGGTGACCCCGGAGGCCTCGGGAGCCTCGGGATCCGTACTGCGCCTGGACCGCGAGGACCTCGACGAAGAGCGGCCCTGGCCGGTCGGCGGACAGCTCCAGCTGGGAGACTCCCTGCTCGAACTCGTCTCCCCCGAACGGCCCGACGCGGCCCTCCAGCCTTCGGAGGACGGCGCAGGCTGGGACTACAACCGGCCGCCGCGCCTGCGACCGCCCAAGCCCGAGACCCGGTTCACGCTGCCCGCCCCGCCGACCGCGCCCAGCAAGCGGCCGCTGCCGTACATCGCCGCGATCCTGCCCCTGGTGATGGCGGGCGCCGGTGTGCTCATCTTCGGCAGACTGTCGATGCTGCTGTTCGGCCTGCTCTCCCCGATGGCCGTCGTCGGCAACTACCTGACCAACAAGCGCAGCGGTCGCCAGTCCCACGCCGACGCCGTCCGCGAGTACGAGGAGAAGAAGGCCCGCATCGAGGCCGACGCGGAGGCCGCCCTGGTCGCCGAGCGCACCGCACGCCGCACCGGCTTCCCGGACTCGGCCGCCGTCCTGCTCACCGCAGTCGGCCCGCGCCGTCGGCTGTGGGAGCGCCGGACCGCCGACGCCGACTTCCTCGAACTGCGCGTGGGCACCAGCGACCAGCCCTCCGACGTCGTCCTCCAGGACCCCACCCGGGACGAGCACAAGCGCAAGTTCGCGCGCATGGCCTACGACGTGCCCGTGACGGTCGCCCTGCGCGAGCACAAGGTGCTCGGCATCGCCGGCGGCGGCCCGGGGGCGGCGGCCGCCGCCCGCTGGGTGGTGGCCCAGGCGGCCGTCCTCCACAGCCCCCGTGACCTGCACATCCACGTGCTGACCACGGGGAACGGCGGCGAGGACACCTGGACCTGGGTCCGCTGGCTGCCCCACGTACGGCAGCGGCCCGGCGACACCCTCGCCAATGTGGGGACGGACACCGAGACCTCGGCGCGCCGGGTCGCCGAACTGACGGCACTGATTGCCGCCCGACATGCGGCCGGGCGCGAGCGCAACGCCTCCCGCGAGCCCGACATCCTGGTGGTCCTGGACGGGGCGCGGCGGCTGCGCTCGCTCCCCGGGGTCGTGCAGATCCTGCGCGACGGGCCGGCGGTCGGCGTGCACGCGCTCTGCCTGGACGCGGAGGAGCGGCTGCTGCCCGAGGAGTGCCAGGCGGTCGTCGCCGAGGAAGCGGGCGGCACGCTGCGCGTGGGACTGTCCGGTGCGGAGGTCCGCAGCGGAGTACGGCCGGACGCCGTGTCCCTGGACTGGTGCCGGTCCGTCGCCCGGGCGCTCGGCCCCCTGCGCGACCCCGGAGGCCAGGCAGAGGAGGCGGCCGTCCTGCCGCCCGCCGCGCGACTGCTCGACGTACTGGCCCTCGATCCGCCGACCGGGGAAGCCGTACAGACCCGCTGGAAGGCGGGCGGCCGCAGCACGTCCGCCGTCGTCGGGATCTCCCTCGACGGGCCCTTCGCGCTCGACCTGCGGCGCGACGGCCCGCACGGCCTCGTCGCCGGTACCACCGGCTCCGGAAAGTCCGAACTGCTCCAGACCATCGTCGCCTCGCTCGCCGTCGCCAACCGACCCGACGCGATGACCTTCGTCCTCGTCGACTACAAGGGCGGCTCGGCCTTCAAGGACTGCGTGGACCTGCCGCACACCGTCGGCATGGTCACCGACCTCGACGCGCACCTCGTGGAACGGGCGCTGACCTCCCTGACCGCCGAACTCAAGCGGCGCGAGCACATCCTCGCCGAAGCGGGCGCCAAGGATATCGAGGACTACGTCGACCTGCTCCACCGGGAACCCGGACGTACGGCCATGCCCCGACTGCTCATCGTCATCGACGAGTTCGCCTCGATGGTCCGGGACCTGCCCGACTTCGTGAAGGGCCTGGTCAACATCGCCCAGCGGGGCCGCAGCCTCGGCATCCACCTCATCCTCGCCACGCAGCGGCCCAGCGGTGTGGTCTCGCCCGAGATCCGCGCCAACACCAACCTGCGGATCGCCTTGCGGGTGACCGACCAGAGCGAGAGCACCGACGTCCTCAACGCGCCCGAGGCGGCGGGCATCTCCAAGGCCACCCCGGGACGGGCCTACGTCCGCCTCGGCCAGACCTCGCTCGTCCCCTTCCAGGCCGGCCGGGTGGGCGGCCGCAGGCCCGGCACCACCGCCGACTCGGCCCCCGCCCCCTTCGTCGTGCCCGTCGGCTGGGACCAGGTGGGCCGGCCGCTGCCCGCCCGGCCGAGCGGCGGAAGCCGCCAGGCGGACGATGTGATCACCGACCTCGCGGACCTCGTACGGGCCATCGGCGACGCCAACCGGGACCTGAACATCCGCCCCCAGCACAGTCCTTGGCTGCCACCCCTGCCCACCGTCCTCGTCCCGCACGAGCTCTCCGGGACCACCGAGCGCAGCGCCTACGACCTCCAGCCGGTCGTGTACGGCATGGTGGACCTGCCCGCCGAGCAGGCCCGCCACCCCCTGGCCCTGGACCTGGCCACCCTCGGACACCTGCACATCATCGGCTCCCCGCGCACCGGCCGCTCGCAGACCCTGCGCACCATCGCGGGGACCCTCGCGAGCGCCCACTCCAGCGCCGACGTCCACCTGTACGGCATCGACTGCGGCAACGGCGCGCTGCTGGCGATGGAAGCGCTGCCGCACTGCGGGGCGGTGGTCCAGCGGACCCAGCCCGAGCGGGTGGCGCGGCTGCTGAGCCGGCTGACGGCGGAGGTGACCCGGCGCCAGGAACTGCTCGCGACGCGGGGCGCGGCCGACCTGCCGGAGCTGCGCAACGCACTGGAGCCGGCGGACCGCCCCCCGCACCTGGTCGTGATGCTGGACCGGTGGGAGGTCTTCGACAAGACCCTGGCCGATTACGACAGCGGCAGCCTGCTGGCGAACGTGCTGACGCTGCTGCGGGACGGCGCCAGTGTCGGGGTGCACGTGGTGCTGGCCGGTGACCGTACGGTGTTCTCCTCGCGGGTCGGGTCCTCCACAGAGGACAAGCTGGTGCTGCGCCTCAACGAGAAGGCCGAGTACAGCATGATCGGCGTGCCGCAGCGGTCCGTACCCGACGAGATCCCGCCGGGCCGGGCCCTGCGGGCCGCCGACAAGGCGGAGGTGCAGATCGCGCTGCTGACCACCGACCCCACCGGGGCGGCCCAGGCCGCGGCCCTGCAGCAGATCGGTGCGGACTGCCGGGAGCGGGACGCCGAAGTGCCCGCCGGGCGGCGCCCGTTCCGGGTGGATGTCCTGCCCGACCGGCTCGGGTACGCGGAGGCCGCGGCCTACGCCCAGCAGGCGCAGCCGGGCGCCCTGTGGGCGATGGTCGGCGTCGGCGGTGACGAACTCACCGCCATCGGGCCCGACTTGTCCCTCACCCCCACCTTCATCGTGGCCGGCCCGGCGCGCTCGGGACGCAGTACCGTCCTGCTGGCGATGGTCCGCTCGCTGCTGGCCGCCGGAACCTCGGTGGTGATCGGCGCCCCGGTCCGCTCGCCGCTGCGCGAACTCGCCGGACAGCCGGGCGTACTGGCCGTCTTCGAGGGGCCCGACATCGAATCGGAGGAGCTGGAGGCGGCGCTCGCACAGGCGCCCGCCGGAGCGGTCGTGGTCCTCGACGACGCGGACCTGCTGCTGAAGACCAAGGCCGAGGCGGTGCTCAACCGGATCGCGCGCACGGGCGCCGAAACCGGGCAGGGGCTGGTGCTCGCGGGCCAGATCGAGCGGCTGGCGTCCGGCTATTCGGGCTGGCACACCGATGCCCGGCGCAACCGGCAGGGCGTGCTGCTGAGCCCGCAGAGCGTGGGTGACGGGGAGCTGATCGGAACCAAGGTGCCGCGCAGCCGGCTCGGGGGAGGGCGCGCCGGACGAGGGATGGTGCACCTCGGCGACGGGGTGCTGCGTACGGTGCAGATCCCGGAGTCCGGGGCCTGAGCGACCCAATGAGAGAGGGGCTCCCGCGCCGGTCGTGGCGCGGGAGCCCCTCTCTCGTCGTGCTGCTCAGGTGCCGTCGGTGCGGGTGTTGCCCACCAGCGGTCGGCCGTGGGCCACGGCCCAACCGCCGTGGCCGGCGGTGGCGGTCGGCCCGTAGAGGGAGCCGAGGAAGGCCGTGCTCGCCCCGATCATGCCGGGGATCGAATGGCCCTTGAGGCTTTGCAGGTAGGCCGCGATCGCACCGGGATTGTTGGCGATGGACGGCGGCAGGTTCGGGATGTTCGGGGGCGGCAGCGGAGCGGGCGGCGGCGGGGGCGGCCGGGTCGGCATCGGCGGCGGTGGGGGCGTTCCCGGCCGGAACACCCCGTTGCCGATGTGCGGCATGTCGTCCAGAAAGCCGGCACCGGGCAGGTTGACCGTGACCTGCGGCGGGTTGGCCGGGAGGGGAGTACCCGGCCGGGAGGGCGGCAGCGGCGGCAGGTTCTGCAGCGGGATGTCGTCCCCGGCCCCGCCCGGGCCACCGTTGCCCTTGGGGCCCTTCCCCAGCCAGTTGACCTTCGGCATCCTGCCGGTGGTGACCAGTGTCTGGAGTCCCTTTCCGACCGCGGCGATGGCGCCGCTCAGCGCCACCCCGCCGAAGGCGGCGCCGACGGTGCCGAGCACGATGCCCACCACGTCCCAGTTTCCTGTCACGGCGCCTCTGGCGATGTTGATGCCCAGCGGGACGAGACCGGTCACCAGGCTCATGATGCCGAGGGCGATGGAGAGCCCCTGGAGTCCGGGTATCAGGAAGGAGATGACACCGAGGATGGCGCTGATGATCCCGAAGGCCGAGCCGATCGAGTCCCACAGTTTGTCCCAGAAGTTCTTCTTCTTGACCGCCTCGTCCTCCGCCTCGCCCAGCTTGGTCACCGCCGTCCGGGCGTCCGTCTCGCGCAAGGCCTTCGCGTCGAGGGCGAGTTGGCGCGCCGCGTCCAGCTCGGCCTGGGCCGAGTCAACGGCCCCCTGGGCGTCCCTCGCCGCGTTCCGGGCGTCGTCCAGGGCCCGGCGGGCCTCGGACTTCGCCTTCTCGTCGTCGGGGGGCGGCGGCGTGGCGTTGTCGAGGCTGCTCACGTGGGCGCCGGCCGCGCTCGCCGTGGCGATCGCCGAGGCGAGCCGGTCCGCCGCCTCCCTGCCCTTGGTCAGCGCCTCGGCCGCCTTGGCCTGATGGTCCCTCAAGGTGCCCGCGTAATCCTTGAGGGCCTTGGCTGCCATCTCGTAGGAATCGCGTAACGCGCCAACCTGATTGGGCAGTTCGGAGAGCGTCTCCTTGAGCTTCTCCATGGACTTGCCCGAGCCCAGCTCCTGCGCCTGGACCCGGGACACAACGGAGAAGGCGGATTCCGCGTCGTCGGAGACGGCCTGGTACTCCACGACGAGGCGGTCGATCACCTCCGGATCGCCGGGTGTCGGGTCCTCGGTGAGATCGAGGACCTCCCAATCGGCCACGGGTGGCCGTGCCATGGCACCGACCTCTCTTTCTGTTCAGTCCTCGAAACGGAGGGTGCTGCTGATGGCGTCGAACACCTCGAAGAACTCCGTCACCAGGCTCAGATTGGGCGTGGTGCTGGAGATGACCAGGAAGTCCCGGCTGTTCGGGACCGCCGCGATGGTGTGCATCAGCGCGGTGCGCACGTGGCCCCGGCCGAAGTAGTCGACGTCCTCGATGGCCGTGACCCGCCCGGCGGGCCCGGCCTCCGGCAGTTCGATCATCTCCACGCTGTTGGCCGGGGTGCCCCGGCCGAGCGGGTTGCGTGCGTTCTTCAGCGCGACCGGCATCAGGAGCTCGGCCATGTCCGCCGAGCCGTCCTCGGGGGCGCGCACCCGCAGGACGACGGTGGCGGCCATGAGGGTGGAGCCGTCGTCGAGGAACCGGAACATGCCGGCCGCCCGCAGCGCGCCCTGCCCGTACGCCTCGCGCGCGACCGAGCGCGTCGTACGGACCATGGCGTCCACGTCGTCGGCGCTGACGTAGTCCTGGCCTTGGGTCTGCTCCTCGATGCGGCGGCGGATCGCGTTGTCACGGGTACGGGGGTCCAGGTCGAGGTGCCACCAGGACTGCGGGAACTCCAGACTGAAGTGTCCGGGCGCTCCGGGGGGTCTGTCCGTCAGGGGCTGGGTCATGGGACTGCTCCCGTCACTGTTCGAGCGCCTGCCCGAGTTCGTCGTCGGTCTGCTTGAAGTTGTCGATGATCCCCTGGGCGGCTTCCTGGAACGTCTTGACGTTGTCCTGCACCCGCTCGTGGCCGCCGTGCCAGGCGCCGTCGAAGCTGTTCACCGCCCCGATCAGCGAGGAGTCGCCGATGTCGCTCTCGGACCCGACCTTCGACAGGCCGGCCGTGTTGGCGATCCGGTTCTTGATGTCTTCGAGCATGTCCAGGGTGTCCTGGAGGTCGTCCAGCGGAATGCTGATGGGGCTGCCCATCTCCTGATCCGCCCTTCCTGTCGTCCGGGGTGACGCCACAGGCCGGGTCACGGGCCGGAACGCGGCCCGTGACCCGGCCTGTGGCACGGGGGGATCAGCCGATGGCGCCGGCAGTCTGGTCGTCGGTGTCGACGAAGGCGGCAGCGACCTTGTCGAGGAAGTCGCCGACGCCCTGGAGGCCCTCGATGGCGTCGTTCGTGCCGGTCTTGTACTCCTCCCAGAACGGCTTGAACTTCGTCTCGGAGCCGGGCGTCGCGTAGGCCGCCGCGACGACCTCCTCCATCTTCGTGTTCGCCTCCTGGAGGCTTTGCTGCATCATCTCCTTCTGGTTCCGCAGCCAGGCCGCCGCCGCCTCGATCTCCTCGGGCTCGATATTGATCCTGCCGGCCATGCCGTCGCCTCCGTCTGCTCGGGAACCGCCGCGGCCTCAGTGCTGCGGCACCGGCTCTACGGAGGCCCCGCCGAAACGGTTCACGAGCCCGGACGGGCGGTTCAGACCCGGATGACCTGGGGCCCCAGCAGGGCGAAGCGGTGGGCCTCCGCCGGGGAGAGGGAGCAGTCGGTGATGACGGCCTCAAAATCCGCCACCTCGGCGAACCGGTGGAAACTCACGGCGCCGAACTTGGGGTGGATGCCGGAGAAGACGCGGCGCCTGGCCGACTTCAGGGCCTGCGCCTTCACGTGGCCGACCGCGGTGTCCGGGGTGGTCAGACCGTACTCGCGGGAAATGCCGTTCGCTCCCACGTACGCCAGGTCGATCACCATCTCCGCCAGCATGCGGATCGCCCACTGGTCCACCGTGGCGAGGGTGCTGCCCCGCACCCGCCCGCCCAGCAGGAGTACGTGAATGTTGGAACGCGCCGCGAGTACGCCCGCGGTGGACAGCGAGGCGGTGACCACGGTCAGCGGCCGGTCGTGCGGCAGTCCGTCGGCGATCAGCTGCGGGGTGAAGCCCTCGTCGATGAAGACCGTCTCGGCCTCGCCGAGCAGACCGACCGCCGCGACGGCGATGCGTGTCTTCTGCGGCAGGTACCGGGTCGACCGCTCGGCCAGCGTCGTCTCGAAGCCGGCGCTCTCCACCGGATAGGCGCCACCGTGGGTGCGCCGCACGAGACCGTGGTCCTCCAGCACGCGCAGATCGCGCCGTACGGTCTCCAATGAGACGCACAACTCCGATGCGATCAGGCCGACTTCGACTGACCCTCGCCGACGGGTGGCGGCGAGTATCTCCCGGCGTCGTTCATCCGCGTCCACGGTCGATTCCTTTCGACAGAACCAGTCTGGCCGGTTCCGATGGCGCGCGCCCGGTGGAGAGTATGCAGGTGAGCGGGGCCGCAGTCGATGAAGTCGGCACAAGATCAAGCAAGTTGGCCGGTCTTGATCCTTTCCGGGACGGCCGGGGGCCAGTTCCGTGCCGGGTGTCGCGCCACGCGCGAACGGCCCGCGGCGCGTCCGCCGCAGCGCGCAGGTCCACGAGGTGGTTGCCGGGGTGGGCGGCGGCGAGCCGCGGTCACGGCATCCGCGAGGTCGGGCACGGCGACGCGCCGAGCGATACCAGAAAGCTGGTCGTTCTCGGCAAGGGAGTGCCGGGTGTCCATGGCCTACGGATTCATGGTCGGCCCCGACGGGGCGTTCGGGATCGACGCCTACCGCTGGACACCTCTGCATGCCGGCACGGAGGGGTGGGTGGAGTCCCTGGCCCTGGCCGCCCATGCCCGGCGGTGGGCCAAGACCGTCACGAAGATCAAGGGCAAGGCCGTGGAGACACTGGATCTCGGCGGCTTCGAACCGGTGCCCGAGGTGCGGGGTGTGACCGACGCCGGCGGGGCAGCATGATCAACGGGCATGCTCGGCTCTGTTCAAGGACCGATGCAGTTGTCGAGGTGCCCGTTGTCGCTCCGTGCCCGTTCTGGTGAGCAAGTCCCTTCTCTGACCGCGCGGATGGCGCGCGCGAGCAACCCGGGCGGTACGACGGCGATGTGGGTGAGAGACCACCTGGGCGGGCTGTGGCGTGACGAGGACTTCGCCGACTGGTATCCGCGCGACGGCCGCCCGGGTCTCTCGCCCGCCCAGCTGGCCACCGTCTGTGTGCTGCAGTTCCTGCTCGGTCTGTCGGACCGGCAGGCGGCCGAGGCGGTTCGATGCCGCATCGATTTCAAGTACGCGCTGGCCATGGAACTGGACGATCCCGGCTTCCACCACAGCGTGCTGGCCGACTTCCGCGACCGTCTCACCGAGGGCGGCCGAGCCGACCGTCTCCTCGACCTCGCGCTCGCGCGCCTGCAGGAGGCCGGTCTCGTCCGCGAGCGCACCACCCAGCGCACGGACTCCACCCACGTCCTGGCCGCGGTGCGCGACCTGACCCGGCTGGAACTGGTCACCGAAGCCGTCCGCGCCGCGCTGGAAGAGCTGGCCGGCATGGCTCCGCACCTGCTGGCCGGCCTGGTCGACGAGGAATGGGGGCGCCGCTACGGCCGCCCGGTCCGCCTGGGCAAGAATCCCACCCGCCCCAAGACCAGGATCCTCGCCACTGGGAGTGACGCCGTCCGGCTGATCGAGCGCCTCGGGCAGTACGGGGCGGATCGCCTGTCCGGTCCCCGGGTCCAGGCCCTTCGGCAGATCATGGTGCAGAACTACTACCGCGACGGGGCCGGCCGCCTGCGCTGGCGCACTGCGGAGGACGGCGGGCTACCTCCTTCGTCGGCTGCGGTCGTCTCGCCCTACGATCCGACGGCCCGCTACGCGCGCCGCGGTCACGTCATCCGTTGGAAGGGGTTCGTCGCGCATCTCACCGAGACCTGTGATCCTGACGGCGTCAACGTGATCACAGATGTGGCCACGACCGACGCCACCGGCTACGACGCGAAGGCTATGCCCGGCATCCATACCCGGCTCAAGCGCCGCGGGCTGCTGCCCGCCGAGCATCTGGTCGACGGCGGCTACACCTCCCTGGTCCATCTGGAACAGGCAGCCCGCGAACACCAGGTCACGGTCACCGGGCCACTGCCGGTCAACTCCACCCGCCAGCACCGCAAGAACGACGGCTTCGGCCGCGACGACTTCCACATCGACTTCGACCGCCGGCAGGTCACCTGCCCGCAGGGCGAGACCAGCGCGGGATGGCACGGCCCCTATCCGACCTCCTCACCCACAGCGGCACCTCTGATCGTGGCACGGTTCACCAAGAGCCAGTGCCGCCCCTGCCCGGTCCGCACCCGCTGCACGACCACCACCGACAGCGCCCGAACCGTGGGCTTTCCCCCGCGAGAACTCCGTGACCTGCAACTCCGCGTCCGCGCCGAGCAACAGACACCCGGATGGCGGGCCCGCTATGCGGTCCGCTCCGGAGTGGAAGGCACCATCAACGAGCTCGCTCACGGACACGGCATGCGCCGCTGCCGCTACCGGGGACAGCACAAAGCCCACCTACAGCACGTGTTCACAGCCATCGCCGCAAACATCGAGCGCCTCAGCCGACGGCCGCCGACCGGAGAAACACCCCCATCCCGGCCGCCCACCGCCTTCCAGAACTTCCTGGACCAGCACGGAATCACCCGGCCGAGGTCCTGGCGGTCCGCCAGAGACTGAGCAGACGACACCAAGATCCCCGACAGAGTCAGCGTCTCCGAGGGGTGGCGGCCCGCACTGCTGCTCTCAAGACTTTCCGGGGTCGGGGCTCCAGACGGCCGGGCCGCCGCCGCGCCATTCGATCAGCAAAGGGTCGTCCAGGCGGACGTTGTCCGGCCGGCCCCGGCGCTCTGGCCGATGCGGTGCTGTTCCTGGACTGGCATGGTGACGGCCGCGGCTACGGGCGCCACGACTACACCGGATCACCCGTCGTCTGAAGTACCTGTCTTTTGATCCCCTCGTCCGTCGGCATCCGGTCTTGGTATCGCCTGGGTGAACAACTGTGGGTTGAGGGTGCGGCGCGGGTGCGGCGCGCTGAACCTGGGCCTGGTCCTTTCAGACCATGGCGCCTGACGAGAAGGAGATGGAAGGGTGGCAACAGCTGGAGAAACGGGCACGGCCGGTATCGCGGACGCGCTCCGCATCGAGCCCCAGATGGTGGTACAGGAACTGGGATGGGATGAGGACGCCGACAGCAACATTCGCGCCTCGGTGGAGAAGCGGACTGGGCGCCCGCTCCTGGACGGGGAGGCCGCCGAAGCGGTGGACGTAGTTCTCCTATGGTGGCGAGACGCCGATGGCGACCTGGTCGACGGCCTCATGGACGCGACAGGGTCGCTCACCGAAGCCGGCGTCATCTGGGTCCTCACCCCCAAGGCAGGCCGAGAAGGCTATGTCGAGCCGAACGACATTGCCGAGGCGGTCCCCACCGCAGGCCTTGCCCGGATCAGCAACATCAGCCTTAGCGAGGACTGGATGGGCACCATGGTGGTGCCGCCGACCTCCAAAGCACCGGGCTGACGGCCGGGCGAGCAGTGCGTGGTGATCCACCGCCAGCCCGCTCCCTGTAGCCCCTGCCGGAAGCCGACCCGGCAGGGGCTCACCCATGCCTTCGGTCGGATCCGGGGACGTCGTCCTGGCCGTGGCGAAGGATCGGCAACAGCGCTTCGGCTGCGTCGCACCCGGTGCACGCGGTCGTACCGGGCCGCGCGAGCGCGTCGAGTGCCTGCATCGTGCCCAGGGGCGTTGCGCGTCCGGTGGCGAGCCGGCAGCCGGCGGCGTGAACGGTGGCGGGCCGCTGGTGGGTGCGGCCGTCGAGCAGCCACGACCACCGCACCGGCGCCGTGGCGCCCTGGCGGGGGTGGGCGGGCACGCCGTCCAGGCTCACGCCGGGGATCGGGCGCAGCTGCGCGGCGGTGACCCACGTGCTGTATTCGGCAGCCTCGGCGCCGCCGCCTGACTGGTGGAGAGGCGGTATTTCGACCCTGCGCAATTCCGGGCAGGCAGCTGGGCTCGGTGAGGTCGGCATGTTGCCGTCAGCGAGCCTCTCGTGTGTCAGGTGCTGAAGGCTGGACTTGCGGCAGCGATGAGCTGCGTGGCCTGATCGACTTCCTCGGGGGTGCTCCAACGCCCCAGTGAGAGTCGCAGGGCGGAGAGGCCTCGTTCTTCGTTCAGGCCCATCGCTCGCAGTACGGGTGAGGAGGTTTGCTCGCCGCTGTGGCAGGCGGATCCGGTGGAGGCAGCGAGGTGGGGGATGGCGGCGAGGAGTTCATGCCCCCGCGTGCCGGTGATGCTGATGTTCAGGGTGTTGGGCAGGCGGGTCTGGGCGGGGCCGTTGAGATGGACCCTGCCCGGCAGGGCTTGGGCCAGTTGCGCGTGGAGGAGGTCGCGCAGTTCGGTGATGCGCCGGTCTTCTCCTGCCGCGAGCTCGTCGGCAGCGAGGTGGGCGGCGGTGCCGAGGGCGACGGCGAGGGCGACGTTTTCGGTGCCGGCGCGCAGCCCGTTCTCTTGGCCGCCTCCGTAGACGAGGGGTTCGAGGGGGATGCCGGTGCGGATGTAGAGGGCGGCGATGCCCTTGGGCGCGTACATCTTGTGGCCGACGACGGTCAGCAGGTCTACGCCCAGCTCGGCGACGTTCATGCGGATCTTGCCGGTGGCCTGGGCCGCGTCGCAGTGGAAGAGCGCGCCGTGGGCCCGGGTGATCCGGGCCAGTTCCGTGATCGGCTGGAGGGCGCCGGTCTCGTTGTTGGCCGCCATGACGGAGACGAGCACGGTGTGCTCGGTGAGGGCGGCGGCCAGGGTCTCCGGGTGGACTCGGCCTTCGTGGTCGACCGGGAGGTAGGTGACGTTAACGCCGTGGAGGCGTTCCAGCGCGCGGCAGGTCTCCAGGACGGCGGGGTGTTCGGTGGTCTGCGTGACGATGTGGGGGCGGGGGGTGCGGGCTGCCAGTACGGCGCCTCGGATGGCGAGGTTGTCGGCCTCCGATCCGGAGCCGGTGAACACGATCTCCCCCGGATCGGCGCCGATCAGCGCGGCAACTTGGCCACGGGCCCGCTCCAGGGCCTGCTTCGGTTCGGATGCGTAGGCGTGCGTGCTGGAGGGGTTGCCGAACCAGGCGCCGAGGTAGGGGAGTGCCGCCTCGGCGACTCGGGGATCGATGGGCGTGGTGGCGTTGTAGTCGAGGTAGATAGGCCCGCCGCCCAGGGCGGGGTGGGTGAGGCTCATGCGGCGCTCTCCGTGTCCACGGGCAGCTCTGCCAGGCGCCATTCCAGCATGCCGTCGGTGAGGCGGACCGCTTTGCGGCCGCGGTCGTGCAGCAGGCGTACGGCGTCGTAGGCCAGGACGCAGTAGGCGCCCCGGCAGTACGCGACGACTTCCGTGTCTGCGGGGAGCTCGCTGATGCGGTCGGCGAGTTCGGTGACGGGGATGGAGAGGGCGCCGGGGATGTGGCCGGCGGCGTACTCCTCCGCGGGGCGGACGTCGAGGACCACGATTTCGCCGGACTGCGCGCGGGTGATGAGGTCCTCGCGGCTGACCTCTTCGGCGTGGTCGGTGCCGAGGTAGGCCGTGCGGGCGGGCTCGACGGCGTCCTGGTGGGCCTGGGCGACGTTGCGCAGGAGGGCGTAGAGCGCGGCGACGTCGTCACCGGCGAGGCGGTAGTGGATCCGTACGCCGTCGCGGCGGGTGGCGACGAGCCCAGCCTGCTTGAGGGTCTGCAGGTGGGCGGAGGCGGTGGTCAGGTTGAGGCCGGCGGTCTTGGCGAGGGCGTCGACGGTGCGCTCGCCCTGGGCCAGCAGATCGAGCAGCTCCAGGCGCTTGCCGCTGCTCAGTGCCTTGCCCGTGCGGGCGAAGGCGTCGTACAGCGCGGTCTTGCGCTCAGGGTCTCCCATGGCATCCTCCATAGATCCATGGAATATTGTAAATGAGGGCGGGTGCTGAAGCGACCCGGCACCTACCCCGACACCTGGAGGACCCCATGGGCTTCGCCGACGATCACCTCATACCGCTGGTCGACCACGGCCTGGGCAACAGCGCCTACCTCGTCGACCTCGGCGACGGCCGGGCCCTGGCCGTCGACGCCGCCCGGGACCTGCGCGCCCTGCACGCCGCGGCCAAGCAGCGCGGGTTGCGGGTTGCGTTCGCGGCCGACACCCACCTGCACGCCGACTTCCTCTCCGGCGCCGCCCAGCTCGCCCACGACGACGGCGCCGCCGTACTCGCCTCCACGGCCGGGATGCGGGCCTTCGCCCACCGCGGCCTCGGAGACGGCGACGAGGTCGACCTCGGCGGCCTGACGCTGCGGGCGCTGGCCACGCCCGGCCACACCGACGAGCACCTCTCCTTCCTCCTCCTCGACGGGGACCGGGAGCTCGGCGTGTTCACCGGCGGCTCGCTGATCGTCGGTTCCGCCGCCCGCACCGACCTCCTCGGCGCCGACCGCGCGCAGGAGCTGGCCCGCGCCCAGTACCACTCACTGAAGCGTCTGGCCCGCCTGCCCGATGCCGTGGCGGTGTGGCCCACCCACGGCGCCGGGTCCTTCTGCTCCGCCCCGCCCGGGGCCGAGCGCACCACCACCATCGGCGCCCAGAAGCACGCCAACCCCCTGCTGGCCGCACCCGACGAGGACACCTTCGTCGCGCAACTGCTGGGCAGCCTCGGCTCCTACCCCGCCTACTTCGACCGGCTCGGCGAACTGAACCGCCGCGGCCCCGCCGTCCTGGCTGGCGCCCCGCTCCTGCCCGCACTTGACACCCAGCGCGTACGGACCCTGCTCGCCGACGGTGCGCAGCTCATCGACGTACGCCCGGTGGCCGACTTCGCCGCTGGTCACATTCCCGGTGCGATCTCGATCCCGCTGCGGGACCAGTTCGCCACCTGGCTGGGCTGGCTGCTGCCCGACGACGCCCCCCTGATCTTCGTCACCGCCCCCGGCCAGGACCTGGCCGAGATCACCTGGCAGGCATTGAAGATCGGCTACGAACGACTGGCCGGATTCCTGGACGGCGGCATGGACGCCTGGACCGCCCAGGGCGGTGCACAGGAGACGATCGACCTCGTCTCCGCCGACCGGATCGCCGGGCGGCCGGTCCTGGACATCCGGCAGAAGGCCGAGCACACCGCCGGCCACATCCCGGGCGCCATCGGCATCGAACTCGGCGACCTCCACACCCGCACGGACGAGGCTCCGCCCGGGGCAGTCGTCGCATGTGGGCACGGCGAACGCGCCATGACCGCCGCCAGCCTCCTCCAGCGAGCCGGACACCGGAACCTCGCCGTCCTCGACGGCGGCCCCGGCGACTGGGCCGAAGCGACCGGCAACGCGCTCGAGGAGGGCGAGTGAACACTCCCGCCCCCGCGCACCCGACCGCCGGCCACACCGGTATCCGGCTCGGGCTGCGCGCCAACCTCGCCCAGTTCACCCTGCTCGTCGCCGTCAACGCGCTCGTCGGCGGCATGCTCGGCCAGGAACGCGTCGTCCTGCCCCTGCTCGCCGACCAGGTATTCCACCTGGCCGCGTCCGCGTTCGCGCTGACCTACATCCTGGCCTTCGGCGCCACGAAGGCGGCCGTCAACTTCTTCGCGGGCACCCTCTCGGACCGCTACGGCCGCAAGCCCGTCCTCATCGCGGGCTGGCTGATCGCCCTGCCCGTGCCCGCGATGCTGGCCTGGGGCCCGACCTGGGGCTGGATCGTCGCCGCGAACATCCTCCTCGGCGCCTCCCAGGGCCTGACCTGGTCCACCACCGTCATCATGAAGATCGACCTCGCAGGTCCCGAACGCCGCGGCCTTGCCATGGGCTTCAACGAAGCCGCCGGGTACGTCGCGGTCGCAGCCACCTCCCTGGCCACCGGAGCCATCGCCTCCCACTATGGCCTGCGCCCCGAACCGTTCCTCCTCGGCGCCGCCTACGCCGCCCTCGGCCTTGGCATGTCCACCCTCCTCATCCGCGAGACCCGCGAACACGCCCGCGCCGAAGCAGCCCTCCACCCCGTGCAGTCCACCGCCGAATCGGCCCTGACAACCGCCCAGATCACCCGCCGCACTAGCTTCACCGACAAGGCCCTGTCCGCCGCGAGCCAGGCGGGCATGGTCAACAACCTCAACGACGCCCTCGCCTGGGGCATCTTCCCCCTGCTCTTCGCCGCCCAGGGCCTGTCCATCGCACAGATCGGCGTCCTCGCCGCCATCTACCCCGCGGTCTGGGGCGCCGGCCAGCTCCTCACCGGCTGGTGGTCCGACCGCGTCGGCCGCAAACACCTCATCACCGCCGGCATGCTCCTCCAGGCCGCCGCCATCGCCCTGGTCGCCAGCGGCACCACCTTCCCCGTCTGGGCCACAGCCCAAGTCCTCCTCGGCATCGGCACCGCCCTCGTCTACCCGACCCTCCTCGCCGTCATCGGCGACGTCGCCCACCCCGCCTGGCGCGCCCGCGCGGTCGGCGTCTACCGCCTCTGGCGCGACGGCGGCTTCGCCGTCGGCGCCCTCCTCGCCGGAGCCATCGCCGCCGCATACGGGCTGACCGCAGCCATCTGGACCGTCGCCGCCCTCACCGCTGCCTCCGGCCTTGTCGTCGCGGTGCGGATGTATGAAACCCACCCCCGACCGTCCGCACCACGAGGCGATACGGCCCGCTGAGACCACCCCTGGCCTCGGCATTGCTCCGCGCGGCCGCCCCAGCACGTACACCTACGGCGTGCTGGGGCCGAGCTGCGCTCCGGAACCGGTATGCCGTTGGGGACGTGGATTGCCCGGCTCAATCATGTGGCGGGCGCGCCGCGAGGTAGTGGGCCCAGTTGTCGTTGGCGTACGTGGCCCAGCGGGTGGCGGTGTCCGGGTAGAGGCCGAAGAGGTCGGCGACCACGGTGGGCGGCATGTCGGTGACGGCTTCGATCACGGCGGTGTTGCGGGCGGGGCGGACGGGCAGGCCGTGCAGACGCATCAAGTTGCCGGCGCCGAGCGGGTTGCGTGGTCTGCCTGGGGCCTGTCCGGGCAGGAGGTAGTGGGTTCCGTCGTCGAGCTGGCGGCGGAACAGCCGCGCGTTCGGGTCAGTGATCTGCTCTTCGATCAGCCGCGCGAGCCGGGGCGGTAGCAGTACCGGGTGCTGGCCGAGGGTGAGGAAGGCTCCCTGGGCGTCGCAGTGGTAGCGGTCAGTGGTGAGTTCGGTGATCCGGTTGAGGGACAGGGCGTACAGCAGGGTCAGGGCTCCGATGATCCGGACCTCGGGCGGGAGGCTGTCGTCGTTCAGGCAGCGGCGCAGTTGGTGGGTGTACTGGTCTTCGTTGAGGAAGGTGCCGGCGAACGTGCGGGGCCGGGGCGGGAGGGTGAGAGCGGTGGTCAGGCGTCTGCTGGTGGCCCAGTGGATGAAGGAGGTCAGCGGCTTGCGCAAGGTGGGGTGGGCGGTGAGCCAGACCTCGAAGTCGGCCTGGGTCGTGCTGCCGAGGACGAGGCCGTTGTCGTCGAGCCAGGCCAGGAAGGTGATGGTGGTGCGGATCTCCTGGATGTCGCTCTTGGAGGCCGAGAGGCTGTAGCGGTCGCGGGCGGCACGCCGGCGGGCGTCGCGAAGAATGCACCATTCGGCGAACGGCCGGATGATCGTGGTCTGGTGGGGTGGCAGCCCGGGCATGCTGTGGGCGATCCAGCGTTCGAGGTGGGCGAGGTGTTCGTTGCGGCGGGGCAGGACGCCTGCGGCGACCAGTAGGCCGCGGACATGGCGGGTTGGCGAGTTCTGTGGCAGGCCGTCGAGCAGGCTGTGGGTGATCTCCGCGGGTTCTTCGGCGAGATCGGCCAGGATCCGGGCGGCGCGGCTGCGGTGGAGCCAGGTCAGAACCGGATAGGGGTTGGCTGCCCCGGTCAGTACTTCCGTCAGTGGCACGAGCTGGGCGGGTATCACTCCGTCCTCGGTGCTCAGCAGGTCGCGTACGCGGTCGGCGAGTGCGCAGCGGGGGCAGAGTCCAGCTTCGGTGAGATCCCCGGGGGTGTGGCAGGTCCGGCATCGGGCGGCGGGGTTGTCTCGGCCGCAGCAGGCAGCACACAGTCCGCCGCCGTCCGGCATGGTGCCGATGATGATGCGGGAGTTCGCGCAGGCGGAGCAGGGCTGGGGTGTTTTGCGGCGGTGTTGGTAGCAGTGGTTGCAGACGGGGCCGAGGGGCCAGACGGCCTGGGTCCGGCCGGGTTTGTGGCAGATTGCGCACTCGCGGACGGGTCGGGGCCAGCAGGAGCGGCAGTGGAAGGCGCCGCCGCGCTGGCTGACGTTCCCGCCGTGGCGGAGCCGTCCGCAGATGCTGCATTGTCCTATGGGGCCGCGGTAGCAGTCGACGCAGATGTCGGGCTGATCGTCAGTGGCGCGTGCCTGGATCGGGCGGATCTTTCCGCATAGCCCGCACAGCCGGGCCGGGCTCTCGTAGCACGCACCGCAGACCGGGCCTTCGGGTGTGTGGGCGTTGACCTTCTTCGATCTGCCGCAGCCGGAGCATTGCTGGAGCGGCCGGGGCGTGCAGGTGCAGCACAGGGCACGGCCGTCGGGGCCTCGGGAGGCAGGTGCACGCACATGGTGGCAGCGTGCGCATTCCTCCACCACAAGGGGGTCCTTGCGGTAGCAGTGGCGGCAGATCGGCCCGTCTCCGAGGCGGGTGACGATCTGATCGACGCCTCCGCACCGGGCGCAGGTTCGAAACCGGGTACGGGCCAGGCACCATCCGCAGCACCTCCCGAGCTCGGACTGCTCCAGCGGTAGCGGGTTGGTGCGGCCACATAGGGCGCAGGCCAGCTTGGCCACCGCCTCGTGGTGGCCGGCGGCGTCGAGCAGGTGCAGCAACCGCACTAGAGCAACCGGGGAATCGCGCGTGGGAGCGGTCAAGGCGTTGGGGTGGTCGTGGAAGTGCTGAGCGAGGTCCCGGACTGGCTTTGGCCCCCACCCCTTTGCCTGCTCCACCAGCAGCTGGGCCGTGGCGGCGTCCAGCGCCGGGCCCACCTTGGCTGTGAGGAAGGCCACCACCTGGCCGCGGGCACGGAGGAGTTCCTCGCGTACGCGGCGCTGGGCCGGCGTTGCATAGGTCATGGCTGGCCAGGGCGGCGGATCACTGTCCGCCGCGGGGCGATGGGTGTCGGGCCTGTGCTGCCGTCGGCGGTCTTGCGGACCTGGGCGTTGACGACCTCCGGCTTGATCAGATCGTTCGGCGTGCAGTCGAGGATGTCGCACAAGGCGACCAGGGTGTCCATGCTCATCCGCTGCGGCGGGTGGGTCACCAGCCGGTAGACCTGCTCACGCGAGAGCGTGATGCCGCGCTCGGCGAGCAGCGGCACCAGATCCGACGTCTGGTACATCTCCTTCTCGGCCATCAGCCGCCGCAGATGCCACTGGTAGCCCATCTTCTTGATCACGACACCACATCCCAGTCCTGGCCCAGCCGGTTCCTCATCGACGCCTCCAGCAGCGCGTTGCGGTACTCGTTCGAGACACCCATGTAGATCGAGGTCGTCGCCGCGTGCGAGTGACCGACCTGCTCTTGCATGAACCGGGCCGGATAGCCGAACTCCGTCAGGTGCGTGATGTAGCTGTGCCGCAGGCAGTGCAGATCCAGCGCCTGGTCAAGCCCGGCATCCTCGCGGGCGGCCACGAACGCCTCATTGATCGAACGGGGTGCAAGCCGGCCGGCCCGCTCGGACACCCAAAGCGCCGGATGCTTCCCCGGCGACAGCAGCGGCCGCACATCGGACAGGTAGTCGCCCAGCACGTCAACGACCCAGTCCATCTCCGGAACCGTCAGTACCGTGCGCCGCTTGGGCGGCGCCCCCTTCGAAGACTTCCCGAACCGAACCATCAGGCAGCCGAAACCCCCGTACACCGGGGCCTTGCGATTGCGTCGCAGGTCCACCAGATCCACCCGGGACGACTCCGTACGCCGCGTTCCGAAGGCGTAAATCGTCTTCAAGCACGCTGCATCCCGCAGCGCGGTCAGTGCGCCCTTGCGGCCCTGCCCCCGGATCTTCCCCGGCCGCGCGTCCGCGGCATCGAAGAGGGCCTGGATCTCGTCGTAGGTGAGCGGCCGACGCCGTGGATCACCCTCGTACTCGACCGTGTGAAGAACAGAGTTCCCCTCATGGAAGACCGCTTGTGGCACCTCCCCGAACCGCTCCGCACACAGCTCCACCCAGCCGTAGCGGCCATCGAGGAGGTACTCCGTGAACAGAGTGATCATCACCTCGTAGCCGCGGGCGGTCGACATCTGAATCGGCGTCGGCCCACCGCGCAGATCCGCGATGAACGCCTCGCCGTCCGCTGGCGTCCACTGCCACGGATACAAGCCGGTAAAGCTGTACAGCCGCTCGATCACCCGCAGATGCGGCCCGATCGTCCCTTCCCTCAGGAAGCGGGCCGACTGCTGTCTAGCCCACCCCTCTTTCATCGCCTGGTAGACAGCTGGCGCCGGATCCAGATGGACCACGTTCCGAGCCAGTAGGAGCCGCGCCGACCCCGGCGCATCATCAGCCACGAAGGCGTTGTATCAACCGTAACAATGTGAAATCTGCCGTTCCCGCCCCAGGTCATCCCTGTGAGTGACCGGGCAGGTCACATCCACCACCCACGCACGACCAGCCCGGACACGGGTACCGGTAGCGTCCCGAATGTTGCGTCCGATGCAATTCATCCTGATTTCGGCTGTCCGCCACAGGGGCACGCCGATGTGGTACATCCACAGCCCGGAGTCGAGCTGTTGGCGTTCGTAGAGCCTGACCCGCTCGATCTGCTGCCCGTCCGGGAGGAGCAGGGTTATTGGGGCGGGCGGTGGTGCGGAATCGGCCACGGTCAGGGGCGCGCGGACTGCTCTCGGGCGGCCCGGCAGGCCGCGCAAAGCGGGTTCGCCGGGGACCCGTAACGCGCGGTCGGAACGTGGCATTTTGCGCACGGACCCGTCTGCGACGGTGCCCAGGTGACGGGCTGCGGTCTGGCGGAGGGGGTGGGGGTGGGGGAGGTGACCTGTCTCAACGAACTTTGACCGGTCTCACCGAAGTTTGACCGCCTCCTGGGCCACCGAGGTCATCCATATCCTGGCCTCCGTCTGGCCCGGGGCCCTGCTTTGTCACTGGTCCTGGGCAGGCCAAGTCGCCGCCAGATCGGAGTAGCCGGCGAATCGGGGTCCGGGGACTGTCTCCTGCATCGGCTCACCGTTCAGCCAGCAGATCAGCCGGGTGGCACCCTCGGTGTCGAGCACGCAGCACACCCCACCACTGGCGGCTGTGAGACTGGTGAACACCCCGCGGATGTTCGCGGACCGCTCGAACGCCAGGCTCATGCCCGTTGCGGCCGCAGTGAAGTCCAGTGACGCGTAGCCGGGGTGCCACCAGGATGCGAACCTGACCGTGAGGTAGATATACCCGATCGCCAGCCTCCCGCGCTCGTCGCGTTTCCAGTCGTGGCTCTCGGAGAGCTCGCGCATCGCGTCGTCGTCGACGCCGAACATGATCGTGGTGTCGAGGTCCAGTGTGCTGCTCGTCGAGCAGTCGACCGGCTCGCTCTTGAAGTGCGAGGTGAACGGAAGGACCACCTGGTCACCGCCGGGCAGGGTGACCGCGACCCGCGGCCGTCGACCGGTCCGCGGCGCCAGCTCGGCGAGCTCAGTCAATGCACGGGCGACGTTCCGAGCAGGAACGAAGATCTCGTAGCTGTAGTCGATCCCCATGCCCTCCACCTCTCCGTAGATCGAGCCGGATCCTCCCACGTCATGCCGACCCATGGCCTGGGCATTTTCGCCCGTGACGACAGCCCCGGCCCGGGCACTCCACCCCAGGAAGCCCTCTCCGAGAACCCCAACGCTGGCGAGGACGACGCCCTCTGAACCGGCGGTCAAACTTCGATGAGACAAACCCACGCCGGTCAAACTTCGCTGAGACTCGCCAAACTTCGGTGAGACGGGTCAGGAGGTCATGGTGCGCTCCTGAGTGCGACGGACACCTTAAGTAGAGCATGTGTTCGATTTGCGGGCATAGGGCTGGCCTTCTTCCGCGCTCCCGTACGCCCGGCGGGTCTCCCTGAAATCAGGCTGCTACCTGCAACGACGGGGATATGGAACAGGCACTGTGCTTGCCGTTTAACCTAGGCGAGCGAAGGACCTGCTGGTCTATGAATTGTCGGGGCAGTCAGCCGCGGTCCAGGTCGCGACGAGATCACGGCAGACGACGGTGAGTGAGCCGTTCCAGAACGCGATCTCGTGACTGCAACCGTTCTGGTGGGGCAGGACCTCGTCGAGGATGACCGTCCCGACGGTCGCCCAGTCGTTGTCCTCGATGCTTCCGCCATCGAAGCTGGAGACACCTGTGTAGCGGATGACCAGGTCTTCGTCGTGCTTCCAGCAGTTGTGCCGGAACTGGATCTCCATCTGCTGGTCATCGGCTCCGACGCCGCGGATGTGCTGGACCTCCAGATCCTTCACACACCGCTTGCTGGAGAAGTCGTAGTGCTCTGGCGCAGTGGCGAATCCCCGGGCCCCGGCAGGCAGATCGTCAGCCAACGACGGCAGGTGCTCCAGGTATCGAGCAGGAGAAAGGACGCCTGACAGGTTGCCGACCTGCGCATCTAGATTGATGTATTCCATCGTCCTTCGTTCCCGCTCGTGGCTCTGTTGGCCGACGAATCGTCGCACGACTGCCATGCTGTCGGCCCTGAGATTCACGCTGCCGTACTTGGTTCTGAGCTGCGGCGGGGTTTGGTGCCGACCTTGTGGTGTGCGGGTCGGGTGTAGGACTCGCCGGTGGCGAGGACTCGTCCGACGTCGTAGCGGGTGGCGGGCCGGCGGTTCTTCGAGCCCAGGGGGCGGCCGGGGCCGGGCCTGGTGGGTTTCGGTGCACCGGCTGGTGTGCCCGTCTTCGCCCGCAGGTTCCTGAACCCCCGCCTGACCCGAGCCGGGGTGAGCCTGTTCGCTTCCGCCGGCCGCTCCCATGGCCGACGTAGATCCTGAGCGAGTGGGCGGGCGAGACGGAGCTGAGCGTGTGCGGCCAGGACGAGCCAGGTCCAGCGGTCTGCCGCCGCGGAGTCCCGCAGCTTCGGCTTGGTCCAGCCAAGAGTCTGCTTGAGCAGTCGGAAGGTGTGCTCCACGTCGAAGCGGCGGAGGAACGCCTGCCAGCACCGGTCGACGTCGGCGGGGCCGGCGCCGGTGCCCGACCACCACAGCCAGACGGGCTTGTTCACCCCGCCGCTGGGCAGTTTCGTGACCGTCAACCGGATCACGGTGCCCTCGATGACGGGCAACGGTCCCTCATGGTCGAGCCACGCCGCCCTCCGGGTGAGCCGGGGGTGCAGTCGATCCCATGCCTGCGCGGTAGCGGTCCCGTATCGGTCGGTGTCGGTGACGGTCACCGCGGTGACCTCGCCCCAGGTCTCGGGTCGGCCGAAGACGAACTCGCCACCGTGCTTGGGCGGGCGGCCGCCTTGCGGCGGGCAGATCCACGGCACCGGGACGGGCTTGCGCATCACCCGGTCCGAGCGGAGCCGACCCAGCACCTCGACCGGAAGATCGACCAAAAGGTGGGCGATTCGGGGTGCGTCGTAGCCTGCGTCGAGGACGACCAAGACATCAGGATCGCTCTGCCGCCACTGGCCGGCTTCCACGAGACGTTCGATGACGTCGCGGACCTGGTCGGCGGTGACGGCGGCCAGGTCCGCGCCGGGCTCCAGTCGGATCGCGTCCAGCAATGCCGTCCACGAGGTACGGCCGGTCTCCAGGGCAGCGACGATCGAGTACGGCCAGCCGGGAACCATCTGGTGCTTGCCCAGGCCCCGGCCGAAGGTATGGCAGAAGGAGCGGTCCGAGCACATATCAGCGTCCGGCCGCAGCCACGGGGATACGTCCACCGCCAACACCAGGCGGCCGTCCCCGGCCCTGGGCAGAGGCACCCCGGCCAGGGCCCGCCGCAGCCGGGCGACATCGATCCGGCCCCGGTTCAGCCCGGAGTACAGGGCGCCGTGGCCCCTCCGATGCTCGGGTGCGAGGGCCAGGTCCACGAGAGTGCGGACCGGCCCATCGGAGCACAGCAGTGGTGTGTTAACTGCACCAATGACTCTGTTAGACCTACGCCACGAGCTGATCGAGGGCCGGGCCGACGTGCCCCGCATCGGTTCAGTGATCGAGCT
>NZ_JBFBFP010000033.1:0-90424 GCF_040684275.1 Streptomyces sp. NPDC091371 | reverse complement strand
TCGATGCTCCGCATCGACTCCCTCCTCCGCCTTGCAATGCACGGCACCAGACGACGCGGCCTGTCCGACCCTGATCCGCCGGACACCCCCTAGCCCGCGATCAGCTTGCCGTTCTCCGTCTTGACCGGGACGGCCGGCAGCGGGTCGGTGGCCGGGCCCTTCAGCACCTTGCCGGTGTTCACATCGAAGCGGCTGCCGTGGCAGGGGCAGTTGCCCTCGCCCTTCTCGATCTTGTCCAGGACGCAGCCGGCGTGCGTGCACTGGGCGCTGAAGGCCTTGTACTGGCCCTCCGCCGGGCAGCTGACGATCAGCTTCTTCTCCCGGTACAGCTTCGCCCCGCCCACCGGGACCTCGGCCGCGGCCCCCAGCTCCACCGGCGCGGCCGGCACCGCGGGGGTGCCGTTGCCGCTGTTGGTCTCGGTGGAGCAGGCCGCGAGCGTCGCTCCGGTGCCGACGGCCCCGGCGAGCGCGGCGGCACCCTTGAGGACGGTACGGCGGGCTGCGGACTGCGACGCGGACATGCGGTTCTCCTGAGGTGTGGGACGGGCCTGGCAGCGGCCCACCCGACGATACCGCCGTCCGATGGGGTAGCTTCCCCCGCGTGATCGTCGTCGGCGGAGAAGCCCTCATCGACCTGGTGCCCACCGAGCATCCGGCGGGCGCGCTGCTGCCCCGGCCGGGCGGGGGCCCGTACAACACCGCGCTCGCCCTCGGCCGCCTCGGCGCCGACGTGGCCTTCTGCTCCCGGGTCTCCACGGACGGCTTCGGCGAGAGCCTGCTGTCCGGGCTGCGGGCGGCCGGGGTGGACCTCTCCCTCGTCCAGCGCGGGCCCGAGCCGACCACCCTCGCCGTGCCCTCCCTCGCCCCGGACGGCTCCGCCTCGTACGGCTTCTACGTCGAGGGCACCGCCGACCGGCTGTTCGCCCTGCCGCCTGCCCTCCCCGAGGGGGCCAGGGCCCTCGCGCTCGGCACCTGCTCCCTGGTGCTGGAACCGGGCGCGAGCGCGTACGAGGCCCTGCTGCGCCGGGAGTCGCGGCGCGGGCTGCTGACCCTGCTGGACCCCAACATCCGGCCGGCGCTGATCCCGGACCCGGCGGCGTACCGGGCCCGGTTCCTGACCCGGCTGCTGCCGCACACGGGCGTCCTCAAGCTGTCGGAGGAGGACGCGGCCTGGCTCGGCGGCGGGGTCGGCGACTGGCTGGCGGCGGGACCCTCGGCGGTGGTGCTGACCCGGGGCGCGGCGGGCCTGACGGTCTGGACCCGCGAGGGCGCGGAGCATTCGGCGTCGGGCCGCCGGATCGCGGTGGCGGACACCATCGGGGCGGGCGACACCGTCAACGCCGCCCTGCTGCACCGGCTCTCGGCGGCGCCGCCGGGCGGGCCGGCGGACTGGCCGGACGTCCTCGCGTACGCCGCGCACGCGGCAGCCCTGACCTGCACCCGGGCCGGGGCGGAGCCCCCGTACGCGGCCGAGCTCAGCGGATAGCGGCCCAGACCGTCCGGGCCACGGCGGGCGCGAACTCCTCGACGGGCCGGACCACTTCGGCGCCGGAGAAGTGCAGGAAGAAGGCCCGCTGGAAGCAGGCCCCGAGCAGCAGGGCGGCGGCGGCCGCCGGATCGGCGTCGGGCCGCAGCCGCCCGGCGTCGAGCTCCCGCCGCAGCCTCCCGGCCAGCGCGTCGAGGACCACGTGCGGCCCGGCGCCGATCTTCTGGACGCCCTCGCGGTGGCGGGTGAGCAGCGCGGGATCGGCGAAGAGCGAGGCGGCCATGGGCATGGCGTCGGCGTAGAAGAGCGAGGCGCTCCGGGCGATCTCGGTGAGGCCCTCCTCGACCCCCTGCTCCCCCGGGTCCGCGTGCAGGGCCGCCATGAGCGGGCCGGCGTTGGGGGTGCGCTCCATCAGCACGCGCACGAAGAGCTCTTCCTTGTTCGCGAAGTGCTTGTAGAGCGCGGCCTCCGAGCAGCCGGCCTCACGGGCGATGGCCTTGGTGGTGGCGCTGGCCAGGCCGCTGGTGCGCATCAGCTTCTCGGCGGCGTCGAGCAGCCGCTGCGGAGTGGGACGGCTTGACTTTGAGGTGAGCATTCACTCACCATAGCCGAAACAAGGGGTGAGTGAGTACTCACCCACCACCTGTTCCACCTTCTTCAGCCATGGGGGCAACCATGAAGATCACGGTGTTCGGTGCCACGGGCGGCGTAGGCCGCGAGGTCGTACGACAGGCGCTCGACGCGGGGCACGAGGTGACGGCGGTGGTCCGCGACCCGGCCCGCCTGCCGGTTCCCGCCCACGAGCGGCTCCACGTGGCCACGGTGGCCGACGTGACCGACGAGGAAGCGCTGCTGCCCGTGGTGAGCGGTCAGGACGCGGTGGTCTCCGCGTTGGGCGCGGCGAGCAACAAGCAGGCCAAGGAGACCCCCATCGCGGGACCGGCCCTGGACGCGATCACCTCGGCCATGGACCGCGCGGGGGTGCGGCGGCTGGCCGCCGTGAGTGCGGCGCCGGTCGGCGTGCTGCCGGACGGCGAGGGGGTGTTCACCCGGGCCGTGGTCTACCCGCTGCTGCGCAGGCTGCTGCGGGACCTGTACGCGGACCTCGCGGACATGGAGGCGGCGATGGGGGCGAGCGGTACGCAGTGGACGGTCATCCGCCCGCCGATGCTCCAGAACAAGCCCCGCACCGGGACCTACCGGCGCGCGATCGACGCCAACGTCCGGGGCGGCCGGGTCATCCCCCGCGCGGACGTCGCGGACGCCCTCCTCACGACCCTGACCGACCCGACCACCGCCGGGCACGCGGTGGGTGTGGCGTCCTGACCTGCGGCGCCGCTCCGGGGGCAGAGCCCCCGGCAGCGGCGCCGCAGTCGAACCGCTACGCCTTGCGGGCCCGCGACACGGCCTTCTTCGCCGGGGCGCCAGCCTTCTTGGCCTTCCTCGGCGCGACCACCGCCGGTGCGGCCCCGTCCGAGACGCGGTCCGCGCCCAGGATGTCCCGCAGGAACTTGCCGGTGTGGCTCGCGCCCACCGACGCGACCTGCTCCGGCGTGCCCTCGGCAACGACGAGGCCGCCCCCGTAGCCGCCCTCGGGACCCATGTCGATGACCCAGTCCGCGGTCTTGATGACGTCCAGGTTGTGCTCGATGACGATCACCGAGTTGCCCTTGTCCACCAGCCCCGACAGCACCTTGATCAGCTTCGAGATGTCCTCGAAGTGCAGACCCGTCGTCGGCTCGTCCAGCACGTACACCGTCCGGCCCGTCGAGCGCTTCTGCAGCTCGGAGGCCAGCTTCACGCGCTGCGCCTCACCACCCGACAGCGTCGGCGCGGACTGCCCGAGCCGGACGTAGCCCAGCCCGACCTCGGTCAGCGTCCGCAGGTGCCGTGCGATCGTCGGCACCGCCTCGAAGAAGTCCAGCGCCTCCTCGATCGGCATGTTCAGGACTTCCGCGATGGACTTGCCCTTGTAGTGGACCTCCAGCGTCTCCCGGTTGTACCGGTCGCCGTGGCAGACCTCGCACGGGACGTAGACGTCCGGCAGGAAGTTCATCTCGATCTTGATCGTGCCGTCGCCGGAGCAGTTCTCGCACCGGCCGCCCTTCACGTTGAAGGAGAAGCGGCCCGGCAGGTAGCCGCGCACCTTCGCCTCCATCGTCTCCGCGAAGAGCTTGCGCACGTGGTCGAAGACGCCGGTGTACGTGGCCGGGTTGGACCGCGGGGTGCGGCCGATCGGCGACTGGTCCACGTGCACGACCTTGTCGACGAGGTCGTCCCCGTCCACCCGCGTGTGGCGGCCCGGCACCGAGCGGGCGCCGTTCAGCTCGCGTGCGAGGTGCGTGTAGAGGATGTCGTTGACCAGCGTCGACTTGCCCGAGCCGGACACGCCGGTCACGGCCGTGAGCACGCCCAGCGGGAAGGAGACGCTGATGTCCCGCAGGTTGTTCTCCTTGGCGCCGTGGACGGTCAGCTTGCGCTCCCCGTTCACCGGCCGGCGGACGTCGGGAATGGCGATGGACCGCTTGCCGGACAGGTACTGCCCGGTCATCGACTCGCCGTTCTTCAGCAGCTCCTTCAGCGAACCGCTGTGCACCACCTTGCCGCCGTGCTCGCCGGCGCCCGGGCCGATGTCCACGACCCAGTCGGCCACCTTGATGGTGTCCTCGTCGTGCTCGACGACGATGAGGGTGTTGCCCATGTCCCGCAGCCGCACCAGCGTCTCGATCAGCCGGTGGTTGTCGCGCTGGTGCAGGCCGATGGAGGGCTCGTCGAGTACGTAGAGCACACCGACCAGGCCGGAGCCGATCTGGGTGGCCAGCCGGATGCGCTGGGCCTCGCCGCCCGAGAGGGTGCCCGCGGCGCGGTTGAGGGAGAGGTAGTCGAGGCCCACGTCCACGAGGAAGCGCAGCCGCTCGTTGACCTCCTTCAGGACCCGCTCGGCGATCTTCTTGTCGCGGGCGTCGAGGCGCAGCCGCCCCAGGAAGTCCGCGCACTCGCTGATCGACATCGCGGCGACCTCGGCGATGGACTTCTCCATCACGGTCACGGCGAGCACGATCGGCTTGAGGCGGGTGCCCTCACAGGTCGGGCAGGGCACCTCGCGCATGTAGCCCTCGAAGCGCTCGCGGCTGGCGTCGCTCTCGGACTCCGCGTGCCGCCGCTTGACGAACGGCACGGCGCCCTCGAAGGCCGTCGTGTAGGCGCGCTCGCGCCCGTACCGGTTGCGGTAGCGGACCTCGATCTGCGTCTTGTGGCCGTAGAGCAGGGCCTTCTTGGCCCGGGCCGGCAGCCCGGCCCACGCGATGTCCGTGCGGAAGCCGAGCTCCTCGGCGAGCGCGCCGACCAGCCGCTGGAAGTAGTCCTTGGTGTGGCCGAGGGACCACGGCGAGACCGCGCCCTCGTCCAGGGACTTGTCCTCGTCCGGAACGATCAGCTCCGGGTCCACCTCCATGCGCGTGCCGATGCCGGTGCACTCGGGGCAGGCGCCGAAGGGAGAGTTGAAGGAGAAGGAGCGCGGCTCCAGCTCCTCGAAGGACAGGTCGTCGTACGGGCAGTAGAGGTGCTCGGAGTACATCCGCTCACGCTCGGGGTCGTCCTCGGCGAGGTCGACGAAGTCCAGGATGACCATGCCGCCGGAGAGGCCGAGGGCCGTCTCCACCGAGTCGGTGAGCCGGCGCTTGGCGCTGTCCTTGACCGTGAGGCGGTCGATGACCACCTCGATCGTGTGCTTCTCCTGCTTCTTCAGCGTGGGCGGCTCGGAGAGCTGGATGGTCTCCCCGTCCACCCGCGCCCGGCTGTAGCCCTTGGTCTGCAGGTCGGAGAAGAGGTCGACGAACTCGCCCTTGCGCTCGCGCACCAGCGGCGAGAGCACCTGGAAGCGGCTGCCCTCGGGGAGCGCGAGCACCTTGTCGACGATGGCCTGCGGCGACTGGCGGGAGATCGGGCGCCGGCACTCGGGGCAGTGCGGCTTGCCGATGCGGGCGAAGAGCAGGCGGAGGTAGTCGTAGACCTCGGTGATGGTGCCCACGGTCGAGCGCGGGTTGCGCGAGGTCGACTTCTGGTCGATCGAGACGGCCGGGGAGAGGCCCTCGATGAAGTCGACGTCGGGCTTGTCCATCTGCCCGAGGAACTGGCGGGCGTACGACGAGAGCGACTCGACGTAGCGGCGCTGGCCCTCGGCGAAGATCGTGTCGAAGGCCAGGGAGGACTTGCCCGACCCCGAGAGTCCGGTGAAGACGATGAGAGAGTCGCGGGGCAGGTCGAGCGAGACGTTCTTGAGGTTGTGCTCGCGAGCGCCACGAACGATGAGACGGTCGGTCACGCCGGTCCGCACCTTTCTTGAGAGAGCGGGGGCACAGGTCCCCGTCCCAGGGTATGGGGGGCGCCTCTGCGGTGGAGATGCTGTCTTGGACTTCGAGCGTATAGCACGCACATTCGATTTACGGCACTCCGTCGGCCCCTTCACCCGATCGTGTGGCCCGAGGCCCGAAACCACTAGGCTCGGCGTCATGACTGATCATGTGCACGACCTGCGATCTGTACGTGAATCCACCGACCGACTGCTGACCGCGGTCGCGAAGCTGGACAACGCCGCCCTCGCCGGGGAGTCACACCTCCCCGGCTGGACCCGCGGACACATCCTGGCCCACCTCGCGCGCAACGCCGACGCCCTCGTCAACGTCTTCGAGGGGCGCCCCATGTACGCGAGCGCGGCCGCGCGCGACGCCGACATCGAGCGCGACGCCGGCCGGCCTCTGGAGGAACAACTCGCGGACCTCCGTGATTCCGGGGCCCGCTTCCTCGCCACCACCGAGCCCGACCAGGACTGGTCCCGCACGGTCGAGCTGCGCAATGGCATCACGGACCTGGCCTCGAACGTTCCCTTCCGCCGCTGGGTCGAGGTCGAGCTGCACCACGTCGACCTGAACATCGGCTACGAGCTCCACGACCTCCCGGACGAGTTCACCGAGCGCGAGATCGTCTTCCTCGCCGACCGCTGGTCCGGCCGTCCGGAGGTCCCCCCGGTGGCCCTGGTCGCCACCGACGGCCGCACCTGGCGCACCGGCGGCGCCGGGGAGCCGGCCGTGACCGTGTCCGGCACCGCCGCCGGGCTCCTGGCCTGGCTCGCGGGCCGCGGCGACAAGGGCGCGTCCCTGAGCACCACGGGAGGCCCCCTCCCCGAGCTCCCCCCGCTCTAGGATCAGGGCATGACGTACACCGGAGAAGTCAAGGTCGGCGGTCCGGCCGACGTGCACGAGCTCGCGGACCTGATGATTTCCAAGGTCGCGGTGGGCTCGATGAACAACAACGCCTACCTGCTGCGCTGCCGGGCCACCGACGAGCAGCTGCTCATCGACGCGGCCGCCGAGCCGGGCACGCTGCTGAGCCTGATCGGGGACGACGGCATCACCTCCGTCGTCACCACCCACCGCCACGGCGACCACTGGGGCGCGCTCGCCGAGGTCGTCGCGGCGACCGGCGCGCGGACCTACGCGGGTGCCCTCGACGCCGAGGGCATTCCCGTCGCCACCGACGTGGCCGTGGCGGACGGGGACACGATCCGGGTCGGACGGGTCGAGCTGACCGCGCGCCACCTGGTCGGCCACACCCCCGGCTCGATCGCCCTGATCTACGACGACCCGCACGGGCACGCGCACGTGTTCACCGGCGACTGCCTCTTCCCCGGCGGGGTCGGCAACACCTGGGGCGACCCGAAGGCCTTCGCCAGCCTGATCGACGACGTCGAGCACAAGCTCTTCGACCAGCTGTCGGACGAGACCTGGGTCTACCCGGGACACGGCAACGACACCATGCTCGGTGCCGAGCGGCCGCACCTCGCCGAATGGCGCGAGCGCGGCTGGTAGCCGGGCCGACACCCCCGCATCGCGTCAACTTCGGTACGCGGTGCACTCCTTCCGGTCGTTGATGGCCGAACGCACGTCCTGGGCGACGGGGAAGGGGTATTTGCTGCACCATGCAACAAGACCCCTCCCCCGACCCGGCCGCCCCCGCGGCCGGCGGACCCGGCATGCTGCGGCTCGCCTCGGCCTCCCTTGCCGGGACCGCGATCGAGTTCTACGACTTCTTCGTGTACGGCACGGCCGCAGCCCTCGTGCTCGGCCCGCTCTTCTTCCCCTCCTTCTCCCCCCTCGCCGGCACGCTCGCCGCCTTCGGCACCTTCGGCGTCGGCTTCCTCGCCCGTCCGCTCGGCTCCGTGGTCTTCGGCCACATCGGCGACCGCTACGGCCGGCGCCCGGTGCTGCTCGCCTCCCTGCTGCTCACCGGCCTCGCGACGGTGGCGGTGGGCTGCGTGCCGACGTACGCCTCCATCGGCATGACGGCGCCCGTACTGCTGCTCCTGCTGCGGTTCCTCCAGGGACTCGGACTCGGCGGCGAGTGGGGCGGCGCGGTGCTGCTGACCGCCGAGCACGCCCCCGAGGGGCGCCGCGGGCTGTGGTCGAGCTTCCCGCAGATCGGCCCGCCGGTGGGGTTCCTGCTGGCCAACGGCATGATCCTGGCGCTGTCGGCGTCGCTCAGCGAGGCGCAGTTCACCTCGTGGGGCTGGCGGGTGCCCTTCTGGGCGGCCGGCCTGCTGGCGCTGGCCGGGCTGTGGCTGCGCCGCTCGGTGGAGGAGACCCCGCAGTTCCGGGCGCTCGCCGAGACCGGCCGCCGGGCCGATGCCCCGCTCGCGGAGGTCGTACGGGGCCACTGGCGGCTGCTCCTGCTGACCGGCGGGGCGCTCGCCGCGGCGTACGCCGTCTTCTACGCGGTCACCACCTGGTCCCTGGCGTACGCGACCGCGCACCTCGGCGTGGGCCGCACGGTGACGCTGGCCTGCATCATGGCGGCGGTCGCGCTCATGGGCCTGATGACCCCGCTGATGGCGGTGGTCGGCGACCGCTACGGGCGGCGGCCGCTGTGCCTGGCCGGCTGCGCGGCCTGCGCGCTGTGGATGTTCCCCCTGGTCGCGCTGTTGCGCACGGCCGATCCGCTGCTGATGACGCTGGGCTTCACCGGGGCGCTGCTGGGCATGGTGACGATGTTCGCGGTGGTCGGCGCGTACCTGCCGGAGCTGTACCACCCCCGGATCCGCTGCACGGGCGCCGCCGTGGGCTACAACCTGGGCGGTGTGCTGGGCGGGGCGCTGACCCCGATCGCGGCGACGGCGCTGGCGGCGGGATCCGGGCCGCCGTGGGGCGTCGCCGTGTACCTGAGCGGGATCGCCGTGGTCAGCCTGGGCTGCTTCGCGCTGCTGCCGGAAACCAATCCGGTGGTCGTGCGCAGGCGGGCGGCCGCGGGCACGGAAACGGGGGCGGCCGAAGCGGCCGCCCCCGCGTAGCACCCCTGACCCCTCAGGGATCAGGCGTCGACGCTCTCCGGGCGGGCTGCGGCTTCGGCCGCCGCCTGCTTCTTGGAGGCGATCAGGCTGGTGATCGTGGTGATGACCAGGACACCGCAGATGACGCCCAGGGAGACCGGGATCGAGATCTCCGGGACGTGCACCCCGGACTCGTGCAGGGCGTGCAGCACGAGCTTGATGCCGATGAAGCCGAGGATGATCGACAGGCCGTAGCTGAGGTGGACCAGCTTCTCCAGCAGGCCGCCGATGAGGAAGTACAGCTGGCGCAGACCCATCAGCGCGAAGGCGTTGGCGGTGAAGACGATGTACGGGTCCTGGGTGAGGCCGAAGATCGCGGGGATCGAGTCCAGGGCGAACAGGACGTCGGTGGTGCCGATGGCGAGCATGACGACCATCAGCGGGGTCAGCACGCGCTTGCCGTTGTTCACGATGAAGAGCTTGGTGCCGTGGTACTGGTCGGCGACGCCGAACTTCTTCTCGACGGACTTGAGGAGACGGTTCTCCTCGAACTCGTCCTCGTCCTCGTCCTTGCGGGCTTCCTGGATGAGCTTCCACGCGGTGTAGATCAGGAACGCGCCGAAGATGTAGAAGACCCACGAGAAGCTGGCGATGATCGCGGCGCCCGCGGCGATGAAGATCGCGCGCAGCACCAGGGCGATCAGCACGCCGACGAGCAGCACGCGCTGCTGGAGGTGGGAGGGCACCGCGAACTTCGCCATGATCAGGACGAAGACGAAGAGGTTGTCGACGCTGAGGGACTTCTCGGTGATGAAGCCGGCGAAGAACTCCTGGGAAGCCTGGGGGTTGCCGAAGAACCACAGGCCGAGGCCGAAGAGTCCGGCGAGGACGATCCAGACGACCGTCCAGATGCCCGCTTCCTTGATCGATACGTCGTGCGGTTTGCGGCCGATGAAGAAATCGGCGCCGATGAGCAGGCAGAGACCAAGAATGGTCACGGCCCACAGGGTCCAGGAAACGTCCACGGTTGTCATGCCTCCGGCAGATGGCTCAGCACTTCGTCAGCGTCATCGCTGCCGGAGGTCTCTTCCACCCGGTCGACCTGGAGGCCGCGGGCCGGCGCCCCGGGACCGACTGCGCTCTGTAACCGCAGGAGCAGGTCCGTATTGACGGGTACGCCGTAGCAGGAAAGCAGGAATACTCCCCTCCGCGCTCCACACCATACCCGTCAGGGGCAGAAAAGGTAAAGGGAATCCCAAGGGATGGTCACGGGCGGGTTCTGCGGCGGGCTGCCGCCACCCGCTCCAGCACCTCTTCGATGACCAGGCTGCCCTGCGGCGGCAGGTTCGGCTCGAAGGTCCACTGGTGGTGCACCCACGGGTCGGCGAGGTGGTCGTCCGGCACGGGCGACAGCCTCATCAGCGAGCGCCACAGCGGGTCGAGCAGCGGCCCGTAGGCCGAGGCCTCGTCACGGTCTGCGACCATCAGCAGGTGCACGCCGACCGCGGAACCCTCGTCGGCCAGATAGCGCAAACGGGTGACGGCCCGGTCGTCGAAGCCGTGCGGGAAGTCGTGCACGATCAGCAGCTGCTCCGCCGTGTCCACGTCCGGCGGCAGGTCCTCGGGGGCGCCTGCCCGCAGCGCCATCTGTACGAGGTCCACGCGCCGGGTCAGCTTCTCCAGCGTCGCGGTGACCCCCGCGGCCCCGGCGGCGGGCGGCCCGGCCAGCACCCCGGCGCGCACGAGCGGCGCCAGGGAGGCGGCTCCGGCCCCGGCCGCGTCGATGACGTGGACGGAGAACCGGTCGGCCGGGTGGGAAGCGAGCAGCCGTGCCGCGTAGGCGACGGCCATGTCCATGGCGGCCCGGCGCAGCCGGTCGGTGTCCATGGCCATCGCGGCCTCGGAGCCGGTGCGGCCGTTGTCGATCCACAGCCCGCGCTCCAGCGGCACGCGGACCAGCATGGGGATGCGCAGGTCGGGCCGCTCGGGCAGGTGCAGGTCCCCCAGGCGCAGCGCGAGGGGATTCTCCTCGGGCGTGTGGTGTCCGTGCCACACGGGGTTGTCCCACCGTGCGTACGAGGCCGGCAGGGCGGGCTCGACCACCTCGGACTCGGCGACCAGCTGCGCGAGGTCCCGGTCGAGGACGGCCTGGGCCTGGGCGACGAGCTCGTCGCGCCGGGCCCGGGCGGTGTCGCGGGCGGCGTTGCCGGAGCCGCCGATCCGGTGCCGGGGGTCGGACAGCACCTCGTCGAGCTCGCGGTCCATGCGGGAGTCGGCGAACTCCACGGCGCCGCGGTAGGCGGCGACGGCACGGGCCAGGTCCTCGAACATGCCCCAGACCTGGTTGTAGAGGCGCTCCTCCATGGACCAGCCGCTCGCGTCGCCCGCGACGGGGCGCGGGAACTCGCCCGGCTGCTGCGGCGGGGCCGGGCGCGGGGCGGGCTCGGGCGGCTCGGTGCTGGTGCGGCGGCGCGGGTGGGCGTAGTTGACGGTGGTGTCGCCGGGGGTGCTCTCCGCCTGGGGCGCCGGGGTGGGCGTCGGCGCGGGCGTCGGGGCCGGGCCCGGGGTGCCCGGGTACGGAACCCCGGACACCGGGACGGGGTCGGGTGCGACGGGGACCGGGTCGGAGGCCACCGGGGCGGCGACGCTCGCGTGGACGCGCGCGGCCAGCTCGGCCGCGGCGGGGGCGGCGAGCCCCTGGTCGGCGAACAGGGCCGCGAGGCCGTCGGCGTACCCCTGGCCGACGGCGCGGACCTTCCAGGCGCCCTGGCGCCGGTAGAGCTCCAGGGCCACCACGGCGGTCTCGGCGTCGAGGCCGGTCAGGGTGTACTCGGCCAGCTCGGTGCCGTCCATGCCCGCGACGGAGACGTGCGAGGCGGCGACGGAGCCGAAGCGGGCCGGGCCGCCCGGCGGGAGGGAGATCAGGACGCCGACCCGGTGGACCTCGGCGGCCACCGCGTCGAGGTCGACGGCGAACCGGTGCCGGGCGGCGGACCCGTCGGGCGCCTCCACCCCCGCGAGGGCGCGCGCACCGGGGTGCGCGATCCCGTCCGGACCGATCACGGTGCCCCGCTCGTCCGCGAGCGAGGCCAGCGCGAGCACCGGAGTGCCGGCCGAGACCGTGATCCGTACCTGGTGTTCGGACAGGGCATGGTTCTGCCCGCGGACCAGTTCGGCCGTCATCGTCCCGTCTCCCCCCGTTCCTTCTTCGCTTACAGGTGCGGCAGGATCGCCGGCATGAGGTCCTGGAACGTCCGGCCGTTGGCCGGGGTGCCCAGGGCCGTCATCTGCCAGCCGCCGCCCACGCGCGACACCTTCGCCATGATCTGCGCGGTGTACTGACCGCCGCCGGCGAGGGTGTAGCGAGCCAGCTCCTGGCCGTTGGTCTCGTCGACGATGCGGCAGAACGCGTTCTCGACCTCCTGGAAGGTCTGGCCGGTGAAGGAGTTCACCGTGAAGACGATCTGGTCGATGTGGACCGGAACCCGCTGGAGGTCGACGAGGATCGACTCGTCGTCGCCACCCTGGCCGGCGCCGCCGACGAGGTTGTCACCGGTGTGCTTGACCGAACCGTCGTCGCTCTGCAGGTGCCGGAAGAAGACGACGTCCACCGGCTGCTTGTCGGCGAAGAGCACCGCCGAGGCATCCAGGTCGATCTCCCGGGTCCGCGAGCCGAACAGCCCGCGGCGCTTCGCCGCCTGCCAGCCGAGGCCCATCCGGACCGCGGTCAGCGTCCCCCCGTCCGCCTTCTGCAGACTGATGGCCTGGCCCTTGGTCATGTTGACCGTCACGCGTGTCCCCTCTCCCATAGCCCGCCCCGTTGAACGGGCGCGCAGCATGTACCTGCGGCTGTGACCCAACCCTACTGACAGGCTCCGGGTCAGGCGAGGCCCGCTTCCTTCATCTGCCGCAGCTCCTTCTTCAACTCGCCCACCTCGTCCCGGATCCGGGCCGCGACCTCGAACTGCAACTCGGCCGCCGCACCGCGCATACGCTCGGTCATCTGCTCGATGAGCGCGGCCAGTTCGGCGGCGGGCCGGTCGGTGAGCACCTCGGCGGCCTTGCCCCCCTTGGCCCCCTTCGCGCCCTTGCCGGCCTTCGCCTGTCCGGGCTTGCCGCCCAACGCCGGCACGGGCGCCTTGAGCGCCTTGCCGTCCTTCGTCTGCCGGTAGCCGGTACCGAGAAGCTCCTCGGTGTCGAGCTCCTCGCGGGCGATCGTGGCGACGATGTCGTTGATCTTCTTGCGCAGCGGCTGCGGGTCGATCCCGTTGGCGGTGTTGTAGGCGACCTGCTTCTCCCGGCGCCGGTTGGTCTCGTCGATGGCCTGCGCCATCGCCGGGGTGATGCTGTCCGCGTACATGTGGACCTGGCCGGAGACGTTGCGCGCGGCACGGCCGATGGTCTGGATGAGCGAGGTGCCGGAGCGCAGGAAGCCCTGCTTGTCGGCGTCCAGGATCGCCACGAGGGAGACCTCGGGCAGGTCGAGGCCCTCGCGCAGCAGGTTGATGCCGACGAGGACGTCGAACTCGCCGGACCGCAGCTCGCGCAGCAGCTCGATGCGGCGCAGCGTGTCCACGTCGCTGTGCAGGTAGCGGACCTGGATGCCGAGCTCGAGGAAGTAGTCGGTGAGGTCCTCGGCCATCTTCTTGGTGAGGGTGGTGACCAGGACCCGCTCGTCCTTCTCCACCCGCTGCCGGATCTCGTGCACCAGGTCGTCGATCTGGCCCTCGGTGGGCTTGACGACGACCTCGGGGTCGATGAGGCCGGTGGGGCGGATGATCTGCTCGACGAAGCCGTCGCCGCGCGAGAGCTCGTACTTGCCGGGGGTGGCCGACAGGTAGACCGTCTGGCCGATCCGCTCCAGGAACTCCTCCCACTTCAGCGGCCGGTTGTCCAGCGCGGACGGCAGCCGGAAGCCGTGGTCGACCAGGGTCCGCTTGCGCGAGGCGTCGCCCTCGTACATGGCGCCGATCTGCGGCACGGTGACGTGCGACTCGTCGATGACGAGGAGGAAGTCCTCGGGGAAGTAGTCGATGAGGGTGTTGGGCGCGGAGCCGCGCTCGCGGTCGTCCATGTGCAGCGAGTAGTTCTCGATGCCCGAGCAGGACCCGATCTGGCGCATCATCTCCAGGTCGTAAGTGGTGCGCATGCGCAGCCGCTGGGCCTCCAGCATCTTGCCCTGCTTCTCCAGCTCGGCGAGGCGCTCGGCCAGCTCGGCCTCGATGCCCGCGATCGCCTTCTCCATGCGCTCGGGTCCGGCGACGTAGTGGCTGGCGGGGAAGACGTAGAGCTCGCGGTCCTCGCTGATGACCTCGCCGGTGAGCGGGTGGAGGGTGGAGAGGGCCTCGATCTCGTCGCCGAACATCTCGATGCGGACGGCCAGTTCCTCGTAGACCGGGAAGATCTCGATGGTGTCGCCCCGCACCCGGAAGGTGCCGCGGGTGAAGGCGACGTCGTTGCGCGTGTACTGGATGTCGACGAAGCGGCGCAGCAGCTGGTCCCGGTCGATCTCCTCGCCGACCTTGAGGGAGACCATCCGGTCGACGTACTCCTGTGGGGTACCGAGACCGTAGATGCAGGACACGGAGGCGACGACGATCACGTCGCGCCGGGTGAGCAGCGAGTTGGTCGCGGAGTGGCGCAGCCGCTCCACCTCCTCGTTGATCGAGGAGTCCTTCTCGATGTAGGTGTCGGACTGCGGTACGTACGCCTCGGGCTGGTAGTAGTCGTAGTACGAGACGAAGTACTCGACCGCGTTGTTCGGCAGGAGCTCGCGGAACTCGTTCGCCAGCTGGGCGGCGAGCGTCTTGTTCGGCGCCATCACCAGGGTGGGGCGCTGGAGCTTCTCGATCATCCAGGCGGTGGTCGCCGACTTTCCGGTGCCGGTCGCGCCCAGCAGGACGACATCCTTCTCACCTGCACGGATGCGCTTCTCCAGCTCGGCGATGGCCGCCGGCTGGTCGCCGCTGGGCTGGTAGGGGCTGACGACCTCGAAAGGCGCCACCGTGCGTTCGATCTTCGATACGGGCCGCATGAGTCAACCGTACGGCCCGCCACCGACACTCACGCGCCCGCACGGGGACGCGCCGCGCGCGGTCGGCCGGCGGCCCGGGCGGGCTCACCCGTTCTGGTCCGTTTGTCGTAGTTCGGTGGCGGCTCGGTGATCTTCAACCCCATGATCGCGGTGACGGCCCGCCGTGAAGTGCCGTGAACCGACGTGAACCGACGTGAACCGACGTGAAGTGCATCGCCACAACGTCTGCCGCTCCGCACCCGTTTGACGCAGGAACAGGGCTCACGACCCGAGGAGAACGACATGTACGTCCGACCCGCCGCCGCGACCGCCGCCGCATTCCTGGGCTTCACCCTCACCCTGCTGGGCGGTACGGCCTCGGCCGCCGCCCGCCCGGACACAGCCACCGGTGCCGGACCCGGCCCCGGCTCCGCCGCCGGCCGGGCGGCGGTGGGGGGACCCGTCGTGTACGCCCACCGGGGGGCTTCGGCATACGCCCCGGAGAACACCCTCGACGCGATCGACCTCGCGATGCGGCTGGGCTTCGACTGGGTCGAGAACGACGTGCAGCGCACGAAGGACGGCGAGCTGGTGGTGGTCCACGACGACACCCTCGCCCGGACCACCGACGTCGAACAGGTCTTCCCTGACCGGGGGCCCTGGAAGGTCGGGGACTTCACGGCGGCCGAGATCGCCCGGCTGGACGCGGGCAGCTGGTTCGGCGAGGAGTACGCGGGCGCCTTCGTGCCGACCCTGCGGGAGTACCTCGACCGGGTGCAGCGCAACCGGCAGCGGCTGCTGCTGGAGATCAAGAAGCCGGAGCTCTACCCGGGGATCGAGGAGCAGACCCTGAAGGTGCTCGGCGAGGCCGGCTGGCTCGACGAGCGGCACGTGGCGCAGCGGCTGGTGGTGCAGAGCTTCAGCGCCGACTCCGTACGCGTGGTGCACGGGCTGCGCCCGGACCTGGTGACGGCCTTCCTGGGCACCCCCACGGTGGCCGACCTGCCGCGCTACGCCGAGTTCACCGACCGGATCAACCCGTGGCACACCACGATCTCGGCCGACTGGGTCGCGGCGGTGCACGGCCTGCGGGGCGCCCACGGCAAGGCCATGGAGGTGGACACCTGGATCGTGGACGACGCGGCGACCGCCCGGAAGGTGAAGGCCATGGGGGTGGACGGGATCATCACCAACGCCCCCGACGTCATCCGGGAGGCGGTCGGCGACTTCTGAGCACGGCGCTGTCGGTGGCGGCCCGTACGGTGGAGGCGTGGACAGCACCGAGCGGCCGCGCGGGCCGCACCTCGAATGGACCGTCGTCGCCTCCGACATCGGGCCGCTCCTCCTGGCCGCGACCCCGGAGGGCCTGGTCCGGGTCGAGTTCCACGCCGGGCCCGGCCGGGTCGAGGCGATGATCGGCTCGCTCGTCTCCCGGCTCGGCGCGGACGCGTGGCGGCCCGCGCCGGGCGAGGAGGTGCTGCTCGCCGAGCCGGTACGCCAGCTCGCCGCGTACTTCGCCGGTTCGCTGAAGCGCTTCGAACTGCCGCTGGACTGGCGCCTGAGCTCCGGCTTCAACCGGCAGGTGCTCCAGGAGCTGGACCGCTCCGTCCCGTACGGGGCGGTCGTCGGCTACGGGGAACTGGCCGCCCGCGCGGGCCAGCCGGGGGCCGCGCAGGCCGTGGGCAACGCCATGGGGTCGAATCCGCTGCCGGTGGTCGTGCCGTGCCACCGGGTCGTGGAGAACGACGGGGGCATCGGCGGCTTCGGCGGCGGCGTGGAGACGAAGCGGCGGCTCCTCGCCCTGGAGGGGGTCCTGCCGGAGCCCCTGTTCTGACGGCTCCACCGGTCGCGGCCGGGCCGGGCCCCTGCCGGGCCGGCCCGGACCCGCCCCACGAGAACGGCCCGGCCGCCAACGCGTGCCACGCGGGCCCTGCGGAGCCGCGGCCCGGCTCTTGGACGCGAGCCCTGCCGGGCCCCGGATTCTCGGTTCCGTCCCGAGGTAAGGGGTGGGAAACTGCCGCGGTGACTACTTCTGCCGCCGCACCCGGCCAGCCCTCGCCCCGCTCCCCGCTGCCGCGACGGGGGTGTACCGCGTGACCGCCGCACCCGGCACCGGCCGGCCGACCGCGCCGCTCCTCCGGACCGGGGCGGAGCTGGCCCGGTTGCAGCGGCGCACCTCCTGGGTGCTCATCGCCAGCCAGGTCCTCGGCGGCCTCGGCGTGCCCATCAGCATCGCCCTGGCCCCCGTGCTCGCGACGCAGATCAGCGGCACCGAGGCGCTGTCCGGCTTCGCCTCGACCGCCTCGGTGATCGGCGCCGGCCTGGTCTCGCTGCCGCTGGCCGCCCTGATGACCGCGCGCGGGCGCCGCCCCGGTCTGGTGACCGCCTACGCGATCGGCGCGGTCGGCGCGGCGCTCGTCGTCCTCGCCGCCACGATCAAGAACTTCCCGCTGCTCCTGCTCGGCATGGCCGCCTTCGGCGCCGCCTCCTCCGCCAACCTCCAGGCCCGCTTCGCCGCCGCCGACCTCGCGGCCCCCGACCGCCGGGCCCGGGCGATCTCCGTCGTCGTTTGGGCCTCCACCCTCGGCGCGGTGCTCGGCCCCAACCTCTCCGCCCCCGCCAGCCACAGCTTCGCCGGCACCTCCATACCCGAGACGGCCGGCCCCTTCGTGTGGGCCGCCGTCGTGTTCGTCCTCACCGGCACGCTGATCGCCGTACTCCTGCGGCCCGACCCGTTGCTGACGGCCCGCTCGCTGGCCTCGCCCGAGGAGCAGTCCCGCGAGGGCCGCTCGCTGCGCGCCGGGTTCGCCGCCGTGAAGGCCTCCCCCCGGGCCCGGCTCGCCCTCGTCACCGTCGCGGTGTCACACACCGTCATGGTCTCGATCATGGTGATGACCCCGATGGACCTGGGCCACCACGGCGCCGGCCTGGAGCTCGTCGGGCTGGTCATCAGCGGCCACATCGCCGGCATGTTCGCCTTCTCGCCCGTGATGGGCTGGCTCGCTGACCGGCTCGGCCGGCTCGCCGTGATCGGTCTGGCCGCCGGGCTGCTCTCGGTCGCCGCCCTGCTCGCCGGCACGGCCGGGCCCAGCCACGCGCAGAGCGCGCTCGGCCTCTTCCTGCTCGGCCTCGGCTGGTCCGCCGGCATGGTGTCCGGATCGGCGCTGCTGACCGACTCGGTGCCGCAGCCCGCGCGCGCCGCCGTACAGGGCCTGAGCGACCTCACGATGAACGCCGCGGCGGGCGTGGGCGGCGCGGCCGCCGGCCTGGTCATGTCCCAGGCGGGCTACGGCTGGCTGAACGCCATCGGCGCCGCGCTGCTGCTGCCGATGGCGGCGCTGGCGCTGTTCACCGCGCGCCGCCATCCGGTCGATGCTGCCGCCAAGGGCGGTCAGTAGCTGATGTGGTAGGCCTTGCGGAGCGTTTCGTGCACGGTCCATGTGGTCTTGTCGCCCTCCCGCAGGACGCAGGCGGACCCGGGGCCCACCTCCAGGGTCTCGCCGCCCTCGACCTCGATGGTGGCGCGGCCGCTGACCACCACGAACAGCTCGTTGGCCTCGACGTCGGTGACCACGCCGGGGGTGATCTGCCAGATCCCGCGCAGCTGTTTGCCGTCCGCCGACTCCCACAGCACCCGGCCCGTCACGACGGGCTCCCCGGAGACGATCTGGTCGGGGTCGAGGTCCTCGACCTCCAGCTCGGCGTCCGGTACGGACACGGCGAAGGAGGCGGGGGCTGCGGAGTGATCACTGGTGCTCATGGCGGGAGAGCGTAGTGCGGCCCGCCCGCGCGGCGCGGTGAGCGGAGCGTCCAGGAACGGCCCGGCCGACGGGTCACCCTGTCGAGTGCGGCGCCGGGTCGGTCAGGGCGCCGGGCGGCGGGCGGCCAGGACCGGCTGGTGGAAGCCGGTCTCCCGCGGCCCGTGCCACACCGTGTCGCGCAAGCCCGCCTCCCGGGCGAGCTCCGCGGTCCGCTCCTGCGGCAGCGCCCAGTACGTCGCGTTGGACGTCCGCGTGGTCCAGGTGTCGCCGCCCGGCAGCAGCTGGAAGAGCTCCAGGTCGTAGCGTTCCCCGTCGGGGTGCCAGTGCCACAGCTGGAAGGTGATGGTCCGCCCGTCGGGGCCCGTGCGGACGTGCGGGGCCTCGCTCTGCGGGCGGGACCGGCGCAGTTCGTCGTACGGGCGGGTGGAGAGCAGCAGCAGGCCTCCGGGGCGCAGCACCCGCAGGGTTTCGGCCAGGGCGGCGCGCACGTCCGTCGCGGTGAGCAGGTGCGGCAGGGCGTTGTCGGCGCAGACCACTGCGTCGAAGGAGGCGTCCGCGAAGGGCAGGGCGCGCATGTCGGCGGCCGCGACGGGCAGATCGAGCCCGCGGCGGGCGGCCTCCCGCCCGGCCCGGGCCGCCGAGACGGGGCTCAGGTCGGTCCCGGTGACCCGGTGGCCCAGGGCGGCGAGCCCCAGGGCCTGGGTGCCGATGCCGCAGGCGTTGTCGAGGACCGTGTGCGGGCCGGGGCCGAGCGCGTCGGTCAGCAGGCGGCCGAGGGCCCGGCCCTGGCGGGTGACCGACGCGTCCCAGTCCGCGTACATGAGGTCGTAGCGGTCGGCGAGTTCGTCGTAGAAGCCGCGGGTGTCCATGGGGGGGACGCTACTCGGACAGCTCGGGACGGGAGTGGCGGGAGGGTGTTTGGGGGCGCCGATCGCGTGCCATGGATGGGGACATGTCACAGCACACAGCAGCTTCGTCCCCGCCGGTCGGCCCGGTCCTGTCGGAAGAGGTACGGGAGGCACTCGCGCGGGGCGGGCCCGTGGTGGCCCTGGAGTCGACGATCCTCGCGCACGGCCTGCCCCGCCCCCGGAATCTGGCGGTGGGCCTCGAACTGGAGGCGCTGGTCAGATCGGAGGGCGCTGTTCCGGCGACGGTCGCGGTCCTGGACGGGGTCGCGTACGCGGGCCTGGACAAGGCGCAGCTGGAGCGGATCGCCGCGGGGGAAGGGGTCCGCAAGCTCGGTCACCGGGACCTGGCCCCCGCCCTGGCGGCGGGTGCGACCGGGGCGACGACGGTGTCCGCGACGGCCTTCCTGGCCGCCCGGGCGGGCCTGCGCGTCTTCGCCACGGGCGGGCTGGGCGGCGTACACCGCGCGTGGGAGCAGGCGCAGGACGAGTCGGCGGACCTGTCGCTGCTGGCGCGGACGCGGATCACGGTGGTGTGCGCCGGGGTGAAGTCGATCCTGGACGTGCCGGCCACGCTGCAGCGGCTGGAGACCCTGGGGGTGGGGGTGCTCGGCTACGGGACGCGCCGGTTCCCCGGCTTCTACCTGGCCGATTCCGGCGAGCCGGTGGACTGGACCGTGGACCGGCCGGAGGAGGTCGCGGCGGTGATGGCCGCCCAGGACGCGCTGGGCGGGCCGGAGTCGGCGCTGCTGGTGGCCAATCCGGTGGCGGAGGCGGACCAGCTGGATCCGGACCTGCACGACCGGGTGCTGGCGGAGGCGCTCGCGGAGTGCCGGGAGCGGGGGATCACGGGGCAGGCGGTGACTCCGTTCCTGCTGGGGTTCCTGGTCCGGGCGACGGACGGGGCCTCGCTGGAGGCGAACCTGGCGGCGGTACGGGGCAACGTCCGGCTCGGGGCGAAGATCGCGGGCGCCTGGGCGGCGCGGGCGTGAGCGCGGCGGGGGGCGGCGGGGCGGGGGCCGGTCGGCCGGGGGCGTTGCTCGTCGTGGGGGACGTGGTGACGGACGTGGTCGCGGTGCATCCGGAGCCGCTCGCTCCGGCCACCGACACGGCTGCCCGCATCCGGACCCTGCCGGGCGGCGCCGGAGCCAACGCGGCCTGCTGGGCGGCCCGTACGGGGGCTTCGGAGGTGCGCCTGCTCGCGCGGGTGGGCACGGATTCGGCGCGCTGGCACGAGGAGGCGCTGCTCGCGGCGGGGGTGCGGGCGCGGCTGGTGGTGGACCCGGACGAGCCGACCGGGACGGTCGTCGCGCTGGTCGGCAAGGACGCGGAGCGGACCTTCCTGACCGACAGCGGGGCCGCGCTGCGGCTGTGTCCTGCGGACTGGGCCCCGTCGCTGCTGGACGGGGTCGCCCACCTCCACCTGTCCGGCTACCTGTTCTTCGCCGACAGCAGCCGGGAGCTGGCCCTGGTCGCGCTGCGGGCGGCCCGGGGGCGGGGGGTGCCGGTGAGCGTGGACCCGGCGTCGGCCGGGTTCCTGGCCGCGCTGGGGCCGCGGCGGTTCCTCGACGCGGTGGCGGGGGTCGACGTACTGCTGCGCAACGAGGACGAGGCCCGGCTGCTGGCCGGGCTGCCGGAGGTGTCCCGGGCGGCGGTGCGGCTGAGCCGGCTGGCACCGCTGGTGGTGGTGACGCGGGGCGCGGCGGGAGCGCTGGTCGCCGAGCGGGGCCGGATCACCGCCGAGGTCGCGGCGGAACCGGCCGAGGCGGTGGACTCCACGGGGGCCGGCGACGCGTTCACGGGAGCCTTCCTGGCGGCCCGCCTCTCCGGGTCCGACCCGACGGAATCCACGAGAGCCGCCTGCCGAGCCGCCGCCCTGGCGGTAACCCACCTGGGCGGCCGCCCGTAGCCCTCCCGGGCAAGATCCAGCCCCTCCGGCGCTTGAGGAGCGGGGCCGGGGGCAGGGCCTCCGGTTTCGGGAAGGGGCGGGGTGGGGGAACGGCTCCGCGCAGCGGCTACTCGGCCCGGATGCCGGTCCAGGCGGGGTGTCGGGGGTCGTCGGCGCGGACAACGGCATCCGCGGTCGACGCCGGGTCCGTCTCGGCCTCGTACCGGGCGAAGGCCGGCAGGGTCCAGCGGGCCGAGGCCTCGGTCCGGCGCGCCAGCGCGCCCGCGGAGAGCCGGACGTGGACGCTCAGGTCGAAGGGGAACCAGTGCCCCAGCAGCAGCGGCCCGTGCACGATCAGAACCCCGCCGGGCGGGAGTTCGGCGTAGGGGCTGCGGGTCGCCCGGTCGGTCACCGGGTCCCACAGGTCCGGCAGCACCCGTCCGCTCCCCCCGGGGTCCGTCGGGCCGAACACCTCCCGCCAGAGCGCGGCGGTGTCGTACCAGCCCCCGAGGTACGCGTCCACGTCCTCGCGCCCGAACTCGAAGCGCAGGGAGGCCGGCCGCAGGAACCCCTCGGCCGCCACGACCAGCGCGGACCGGCCGCGCAGGCGCAGCGCCTCGGCGAGGTGCCCCGCGAGCACCCCGGTATCGGCGGCGGGCGCCCCGTCGATGCCGACCCGCTGCCAACTGCCCCGGTCAGGGGCCTCGTCGAGGTGGCCGGCGAGCCGTTCGGCCATCCGCTGCCAGGTGATCGCTTCCAGCTTCACCGGTCCATTGTCAGTGAGCGTGTGGTCCGCAGGACGCCGGGGTGGCTCCCGGCATGGGTATGGAGAACGGGGTTCCCTCGGGTTGCGCCGGGGTCAGGTGGAGGACGACCGGCTCGGTGCCGAGGTTGTGGCCCAGGTGGATGTGGTGGATGCCGGCCGGTTCGACGAACGCCGTCCCCGCCGGGTGCACCTCGACCGTGCCGTCGTACAGCACCCGGGTCAGGGTCCCCGCCAGGACCACGGCGTCCAGCCGGACCCGGTGGTAGTGCCAGCCGGTGCAGCCGCCCGGCGGAATGACGACCTCCCGGCCCGGTGGCCTCGGGGTCGCAGCCGGTCTTGGTGCGGTCCTCATCTGCAGTACTGCCATGTGCCCTCCTCCGTGGACCGGCTGCGGGCCACCGCTTCACGGTAGAAGCGCGGCGCGCGATCGAGGAAGGCTTGGTGAAACATCAACCTCCGCTCCTTGTCAGGTGATATGAGGGCCCTGAGGCGGTATCACACCTGTATGAGCCTGGTGGTGTTCGAGTCCGCGAAGCAGATCCACTGCGCGGAGTGCCGGCAAGGCCCCCTGCGGCACCTCGTGCGCGAGGCCGGCGTGCCGCGCTGCCTGGACTGCGCGGACCTGGGGCATCTGGTGTACCTGCCGCGCGGGGACGCCGCGCTCACCCGCCGGTCCCGCGAGGCCAGTTCGCTGTCGGCCGTCGTCGTCCGCTTCAACAAGCGGCGCCGCCGCTACGAGCGGCAGGGGTTGTTCGTCGAGGACGCCGCGCTGGCCGGTGCGGAGCGCGCGTGTCTCGCGGACGCCGAGGCGCGGGCCCGGCGCCGGGAGCGCGACCGGGTGCGGCGCACTGCCGAGGACTCCCGGTTCACGGCGGCGTTCGCCGCCGAGATCGTGCGGCTGTTCCCCGGCTGCCCGGCCGACCGGGCCGTGGCGATCGCCGCGCACGCCTCGTTGCGCGGCAGCGGCCGGGTGGGCCGTACGGCGGCCGGCCGGGCCCTGGATGAACCGGCCGTCTCCATGGCGGTACGGGCGGCCGTACGGCACATCGACACGGAGTACGACGCCCTGCTGATGGCGGGCGTACCGCGCTTCGCGGCCCGGGCCCGGCTCGCCGCGCGGATCGACGCCATCCTGGACGGGTGGCGCACGGCCCCTAGTTGAGGCGGAAGCGGCGGTAGAGGAGCACTCCGCCCAGGAGCAGGGCGCCGCCGCCGGGCAGCAGGTAGCCGACGCCGTCGGAGCCGGTGTGGGCGAGCACGCCGGTATGCCGGGGCTGCCGCGGCGGCGCGGGCGGGGTCACCGGCCGCTGGGTCGCGGGCGGCGGGGTCGGCTGGGCTTCGCCGGGCGTCTCGCCGTTGACGGAGGTGTTGCCGTGGGAGGCGTTGCCGACGCCGACGAGGTTCACCGAGTTGCCGCTGACGTTCAGCGGAAGGTCGACCGGGAGCTGGAGGCCGTTGCCGGACAGCAGTCCGGGCGAATCCTTTCCGCGCGCTTCGGCCGAGGCGCCCCCACCGGCCCCGGCCCCCGGTTTCGACGGATGCGAGGGCCTCGGCTCCGGATGCCCGCCGCCGCCTCCGGGCGTCTCGTTCGTACAGCGGTTCCCGGCGGCCGAGTTGAGTACGCCGACCACGCTCACGGTGTTCCCGCACACGTTCACCGGGATGTTCACGGGGAGCTGTACCAGATTCCCGGACAGCAGCCCCGGCGAGCGTTCGGCCCGGCCGCCCGCTTCCGCGTCGGCATGGGCGAAGCCGCTCACACCCGCGACCGCCAGCCCACCTCCCGCAACCACCGCCGCGATCAAGCCATTCCGACGACTGTGCCGCATCAGTTTCCCTGCCTTCCGGGGGAGTTCGCGGGCGCTGCACCCGCACCGGAGACAACGCGCTGAACCCGTTCGGGTTATAGGGCTGGTAGGCATTTCACTCCATCGTGTACTGGGTAGTGCCTATTTCATGACCGAACGACCCGTGCTCCTCCTCGATGTGGACGGCCCCCTCAACCCGTTCCGGTCGCTCAGTGCCGGTCTGCGCGGCTATACGAGCCACCGGATGCGGCCGGATGTCTGGCTGGCCTACCGCGACCCGGATTCCCGCAGGGCCCGTCGCGGTGCGCGCGTCCGCCTCCACCCCGCCCACGGGGCCCGGTTGCTGGCCCTGCCCTTCGAACTCACCTGGGCCACCGCCTGGACCCACCAGGCCAACACCCTCATCTCCCCGCACATCGGACTGCCCGGCGACCTGCCCGTGGTCGAGTGGCCGGAACTCTTCGCCGACGACCCGGACGGCCTCTCCTGGAAGACCCGCGCCCTCGTCGACTGGGCGGCGGGCCGCCCCTTCGCCTGGGTCGACGACATGATCACGCCTCGCGACCGCGCATGGGTCACGGCCAACCATCCGGCCCCGGCCCTCCTCCTGCGCATCCACCCCCGCCGCGGCCTGCGCGACCGCGACTTCACCACCCTGACCCGCTGGGCCGCCGGGCTCAGCGCGGCAGGGCGGTGACCGGATCCGGCGAGGCGTGGCCCGTGGGCCACCAGTCCTCGTCCATGAGGCGGGACTCGTAGGGGTACCAGAGGGCGTCGCGGCCCAGGCGGAGCTGGCGGTTGCCGCAGGTGAGGCGGTTGCGGTCGGGGCGGAAGGAGCCCTGCGCGGCGGCGAGGAGCGCCGGGCGGGCGCGGTCGAAGGGGCCGGCCGGGGGGTCCCAGGGCTCTTCGAGGGCGGCGAGGGCGGGGCGGCCGCCCTGCCGCCAGGCCGCAGCAGCCCGGGCGAGGTCGGTGGTGGTCCGGCCGGTGGCGCGGGCCAGGTCCCGGTAGAGGGTGCGGGCGGCGCCCGTGAGGCCGGCCGTGGGGTGCGCGGAGGCGAGGCGGACGGCGTCCTGCCACAGGGTGAGTCCGGCGATCGGGTCTTCCCCGGTGGTGAGCAGGGCCAGGGCCCGGGCGGCCGCGTCGGAGGCGAGCTGGTCCAGGGCGAGCGGATCCGGGGCGGCCGGGTCGGCCGGGTAGGCGGGCGGCAGCCCCGCCGCGGCGGGCGCGGCGAGCGGCGCGGGCAGCAGCGGCAGGCCGGTGCGCGCGAGCGCCGCGCGGGCCGGGACACCGGGGAAGTCCGGTGCGGAGTCGGGCTGTTCGCGTGCGGCGTGGGCGGCGCTGCGGCGGCCGAGCTCATCGAGGAGCTCCCGCTCGCCCCGGCCGCGCAGGAGCAGCAGGACGAACGGATCCGCGTCGAGCAGCCGGGCCGCCCGGTAGCAGAGGGCCGCCGCGTGCTTGCACGGCGGACGCCCGAAATCCGGGCAGGAGCAGTGCGGGACGAGCTCGCCCGCGCCGGGCAGGACGGACTCCGCGAGCGACTGCGGAACCTCCCGCTCCAGCAGCGCGGCGAGCGCCGCCGGATCGGCCGCGACCGCCTCCAGGAGCTCCCGCCACTCCGCGTCCTCGAAGGCGGGCAGGGACAGCTCGGTGCGGTACGGGCGGGCCCTGCTCCCCCGGACGTACGCCACGATCCTGCCGGGGGTGACGGTGACCGCGTCGACGTGCCCTTCGGCCGCGTACGCACGCCCCCGGGCCAGGCGGGCCGCGTCGGAGGAGGCCACTTCGAGGGCCGACACCCAGGCCCGGCCCCACCAGCTGACGGCTTCCACCCCGGCGGGCACGGTCTCGAAGGTGCGGCGGCGGTCGTCGCGCGCGGTGATCATGCGGGCCTGCGCAGGGAGACGAGATCGGCCAGCTCGCGGTCGGTCAGCTCGGTCAGCGCCGCCTCGCCGGAGCCGAGGACGGCATCGGCCAACGCCCGCTTCGCCTCCAGCATTTCGGCGATCCGGTCCTCGACGGTGCCCTCGGCGATGATCCGGTGGACCTGCACGGGCTGGGTCTGGCCGATGCGGTAGGCCCGGTCGGTGGCCTGCTCCTCGACGGCCGGGTTCCACCAGCGGTCGAAGTGGATGACGTGCCCGGCCCGGGTCAGGTTCAGGCCGGTGCCCGCCGCCTTGAGGGAGAGCAGGAAGACCGGGACCTCGCCCGCCTGGAACCGGTCCACGAGCTCCTCGCGGAGCGGCACCGGGGTACCGCCGTGCAGCAGTTGGTGCGCGATCCCCCGCGCCGCCAGGTGCCGCTCGATGAGCCGGGCCATCGTCACGTACTGGGTGAAGACGAGCACCGACCCGCCCTCGGCGAGGATCGTGTCCAGCAGCTCGTCGAGCAGGGCGAGCTTGCCCGAACGGTGCGGGATGCGGGGCTGCTCCTCCTTCAGGTACTGCGCGGGGTGGTTGCAGATCTGCTTGAGCGAGGCCAGCAACTTCATGATCATGCCGCGTCGTTCCATGCCCTCGCTCGCCTCGATCACGGCCATCGCCTCGTCCACCGCGGCCTGGTAGAGCGAGGCCTGCTCACGGGTGAGCGAGACCGGATGGTCGGTCTCCGTCTTCGGCGGCAGCTCGGGGGCGATCCCCGGATCGGACTTCTTCCGGCGCAGGAGGAAGGGCCGGACGAGCGCCGCGAGCCGGGCCACGGCAGCCTCGTTGCCGCCGTCCTCCTCCTGCTGGTGCTCCACGGGGCGGGCGTGGCGCGCCCGGAAGGTGGTGAGCGGCCCCAGCAGGCCCGGCGTCGTCCAGTCGAGCAGCGCCCACAGCTCGGAGAGGTTGTTCTCCACCGGGGTGCCGGTCAGGGCCACCCGGGCCGGCGCCGGAACCGTGCGCAGCGCCTTCGCCGTCGCCGAATGCGGGTTCTTGACGTGCTGGGCCTCATCGGCGACGACCATGCCCCAGCTCTGCTCGGCCAGCAGCGGGGCGCTGGCGCGCATCGTCCCGTACGTGGTGAGCACGAACCCGCCGGCCGGCGCGGTCAGGTCGTCGAGGCTGCGGCCGCCGCCGTGGAAGCGGCGCACGGGAGTGCCGGGCGCGAACTTCTCGATCTCCCGCTGCCAGTTGCCCAGCAGCGAGGCCGGGCACACCACGAGCGTCGGCTCGGGGCGGTCCCGGTGCAGGTGCAGCGCGATCAGCGTGACGGTCTTGCCCAGGCCCATGTCGTCGGCGAGGCAGCCGCCGAGGCCGAGGGAGGTCATCAGGTCCAGCCAGGCCAGGCCGCGCGCCTGGTAGTCGCGCAGGGTGGCCTTGAGCGCGGCGGGCTGGGGCAGCGGGGCCAACTCCCCCGTCAGCCGCTCCCGCAGGGCCGCCAGCGCCCCCACCGGGACGGCCTCCACCGGCTCTCCGTCGACCTCGGCCGTCCCCGTCAGTACGGTCGCCAGCGCGCCCACCGGATCCAGCAGGCCCAGCGACCGCTTGCGCGCCCTGCGCACCAGCTCCGGATCGACCCGCACCCACTGGTCCCGCAACCGCACGACCGGCCGGTGCGCCTGGGCGAGGGCGTCCATCTCCCCCGGGGTCAGCCGGTCGCCGCCCAGCGCCAGCTCCCAGGAGAAGGAGAAGAGGTGGTCGGCGTCGAAGAAGGCGGTGCCGTCGGTCGCCGATCCGGGCGCGGTGGACCGCACGACGGCGGTCGCGGACAGCGTACGGGCCAATTCGCGCGGCCAGTGGACCAGGACCCCGGCGCCCGCCAGCCGGCTCCCGACCACCCCGAGGAGGTCTTCGAGCTCGGGATCGGACAGGGCGAGGGCATCGGGTACGGGCTGGTCCAGGAGGCGCAGCAGCGGCGGCCACACGCGGGCGGCCCGGCGCAGCGCGAGCACGGCGTCGATCCGCGCGCGCGGCCCGAACCCGGCGGCCGCCGTGCCCGCCCACAGCTGCGCGGCATCGGTGACCAGCGTCGGATCGGCGAGGCTGTGCACCTGGACGACGGCGGCTCCGGCGCGGCGCGTGTCGGCATCGCCGGCCTCGTCGAAGAGGGTGAAGGAGGACAGGTCGAGCCGGAGCGAGATCCCCACGCCCGTATCGGACCCGGCCGCGACCTGCGCGGCCCACTCCTGCATCCCGGCCACCCGCTGCGGCTCCCGGGCGGCGAACGGCCCGCCCGCGGCCGCGGCGGCCGCCGGCGTGCGGGGCAGGCTGTCGGCGACGGCGTCGAGGAACGCGCGGACCAGCGCCTCCGGCTCGGGCAGCTGGAGCGGGCGGCGCCCGGGCAGCGGCGTCGCGTACCCCTCGCGCGGCAGCGCGGCGGCGACCGCGCGGAGGTGGTCGACATCGGCGGCGTCGAGCGGCCCGGCACGCCAGGCGTCGATGCCCTCGGGGGTCAGACCGGGCAGCAGCCGGCCGCGCGCGGCCAGGGTCAGGGCCTGCGTGGCGGCGGTGCCCCAGGCGCGGGTCGCGGGATGCGCGGCGGGGCTCCGGGGCGCGTGCACGAGCAGTGGCAGGGCGGCGGCCACGGAGAAGGTCACCGCGGGCACCGTCCGGCTGCGGACCCCGTCACCGTGCGGGCGTACGACGGTGAGCGGCATCGGCGTGCCCTCGCCCTCGGCGGGAAGCGGGTCCCCATCGGGCGCCCAGAAGGCGAACCGGCCCTCGCGGGGGACGGCGGCGGGCAGGAAGACGGCGGCATGGCGCAGCAGCGCCCGCCCTGGCGCCTGCGGCTGTGCTTGCGGTGCCACTGCGTCCCCCTCCCCTCAGAACCGGCCGACCGATGGCGATCTCTTCTGCCGAAGAGTCTAGGCGCGGGCACTGACAACGCCCCTGACCTGCGGATCAGCGCCCCCAGCGGCCCTGCTCCGCCGCATAGCCGTACACCGGCCGGCCCCCCGCAGCACTCGTGCGCAGCGGCTTGCCGCCCCCGTCGTCGATGCGGAGGGTGCCGGAGCCGGCCGGGCCGGTCCACCGCAGGTCGAGGGACCATTCGCAGTCACACCCCGTCGTCGTGGCCTCCACCCGCAGGACGACCGGCTCGGCCGCCGAGACCTTCATCGGGAACTCCGGGGCCGGGACCGGCCCCCCGCCGTCGTTCCCCGCGACGGGCCGCGCCAGCGGGCGGGGCGCGTCCAGGTTGACGGCGAAGGCGGCCGGGGTCAGCCCCCCGCCGCAGCCCTGCGACATCTGGTAGACGTTCCAGGCCGGCGGGGTCCGCCGCGCGGCCACCCGCACCTGCAGGTCCTCCAGCACCACGGCGCCCGGGCCCACCCCGTGCACGGTGACCTCCACGATCTGCGTCCCGGCGTGCACGGCCCGCTGCGCCGCCGCCCAGGCGGGCGCGTCCGCCTCCACGGGCGGCGCGGGCACCGCCCCGGGCCCCCGCTCGACGAGGTACGCGTGATCGCATCCGGCCGCCCACACGTGCGGGCGTACGGCCGCCTTGACCGGCACCGCGGCGACGGGACCGGGCGCGGGAGGGCTCGACACCGGCCCGGATCCCGACGGTGGCGCGGAACCCGCCCCGGTCCCCGATGCCGCCGGAGCCGAAGGGGACGGCGCGGGCGCCGCTGCCGACGCGGGCGGCGACGCCGCCCCCGACGCGGACGCGGAGAGCGGGGGTGGCGCCGGGGCCACCGGAGCCGCCCCCCGCCCGCTCGCCGACACCGCCACGACGGTGACCGCCAGCGCGGCAGCCACGCCCGTCGCCCCGAACACGAGGCCCCGCCGCCGGTACCAGGGCCCGCGCACCGCCGGCTCCGCCGCCACGGCCACCGCCGACGCCACTCCCACCACCACCGGCTCCGGCTCCGGCTCCGGCTCCGGCTCCGGCTCCGGCTCCGGCTCCGGCTCCGGCTCCGCAACAGCGACCGGCTCCGCAGCGGCAACCGGCTCCGTCCCCGCCCGCCGCCGCGCGTCCGCCAGCAGCCACGCCCTGTGCAGTTCCACCGCCTCCGCCGCCGACGCCCCGCAGGCCCGCGCGAAGCGGTCCACCACCGCGAACTCCACCGGCAGCGCTTCGCCGTTGCAGTAGCGGTGCAGCGTCGACGTACTCGTGTGCAGCCGGCGCGCCAGCACCCCGTAGCTCAGCCCGGCGCGCTCCTTCAGCCCCCGCATCAGCCTCGCGAAGTTCTCCGCCTCGCCCGTCCCGTGACTCCGTTCCATGCAAGGGGTGTTCCCCCAGGTGGCAGCAGCTACGGGCGTTCCACCGTCCCGACTTCGCCGCAATCGGTGGCCCCGCCGCCCGCCCGGGGAAGAGGCTCGTCACAGACACGAAGCAGCACCCACGGGGAGAAGAATCCATGTTCCGACGCACCGCCGCCGCCCTCGCCGCGGCCGCCGCCCTCCTGCTCACGCCCGTCCTGGCCACCTCGGCCGCCACGGCCGCTCCCGCCGCACCCGGGTTCATCGACGGCACCGACCTGCCGCCGCACCCCACCTCGCCCTGGTACGCCGACGAGGTCGTGAAGGGGCTGCCCGAGTTCCCGCCGATCTGCCTGGAGGCCGGGCTCCCGGCGAGCGGCAGCTGGCACCGCCGCTTCGGTACCGAGTTCGACACCGGCGCCGTGCAGATCTCCGTACGGTCCGCCACGCCCGCGGCCGCCGCCAAGCTCGCCCGCACCCTGGAGCGGCAGGTCGCGGCCTGCGCCGCCGACTGGCTGCGGACCCGGCCGGGCGGCACCGCCTCCTGGGAGGACTACGGGACGCTGCCCGTCGAGGAGGGGGCGCACGTCTACGGGGTCCACACCTCGCTCCCGGAGTCCGAGCCCGGCGTGCACCTCTTCGGGATCGGACGCGACGGCTCGACGGTGACCGTCGTGCAGTGGGGTCAGATGGGCAACCTGTCCGACGCCCCGGTCGCCGATTTCCGCCGGACGACCACGACGGCCGTGAACAAGCTCAACCCCTGAGGCGGCACCCGGCACGCGTCGGCACGCCCCGGCACGCCCGGTGGGACCATGGAACCGAGAGGCGATGACCATGCGTTCCGGGAACGAGCCGGTGACCGCCCGTAGTCCGCTGCGGCTGCGGTTCTGGTTGAGCACGTGGGGGCTGATCTGGTCGGCCGCCGGGGCGGCCGCCTTCTCGCTGGTCGGCCGTCCCGGGTGGGCGGCGGCCTGCGCGGTGGTGTGCGTGCTGGCGGCGGTGGACCTGGTCGTCGTCGTCCGGCACATCCGCCAGGGGCCGCACTACCAGCCCGGCCGGGACATCCCTCCGTACGAGCCGCCGCGCGGCCCCTGAGGACCGCGCCGGCCCCGGACCTCAGTCCTGGAAGCGCGCCGCTTCCAGGTACTCCGGCTGCGGGTCGAGCGCCGCCGCCAGCCGGAAGTGCTTGCGCGCCTTCTCGGGCCGCCCGGAGCGCTGATGGGTGCGGGCCAGCGCGAAGTGGGCGAAGGCGTTGTCCGGCTCCCGCTCCAGTATCAGCTCGAACTCCCGCTCCGCCGCTCGCAGTTGGGCTGCGGCGAAGAAGGCCCGGGCTCGCAGCAGCCGGGCCGACACGCTCTCCGGGTGGGCGGCTATGACCGAGTCGAGCAGCTTGACCGCACCGCGCGGATCGCGGGCGGCGAGCAGCTGCTCGGCGGCCCGGAAGGCGATGACGTGGCTCTCCGGGCTGCCCGGCGGCGTGGGGCGCGTGGTGTCGGACACGGTGGGATCCTTCCCTCTACGGGCGCGTTCAACGCTCCCGCCCGTCCCGCTATTCCATGCACACGTCAGGCAGCGCCGTCCGCTCCGGCCTCCGTCGCGGAGGTCGCGGAGGTCGCGGAGGTCGCGGAGGTCGCGGAGGTCGTGGAGCCCGCGGCCGCCGCCCGCGCCGTGAGTTCCTCCCACACCTTGCGCACCTGCGGTTCGAGCGCCTCCAGCGGCCCGTCGTTGTCGATGACGAGGGTCGCCACCGCCAGCCGCTGCTCCCGCGCGGCCTGCGCGGCCATCCGGGCCTTCGCCTCCGCCTCGGGCATCCCGCGCAGCGCGGTGAGCCGGGCCAGCTGCGTCTGCGGCGCCGCGTCCACCACGACCACCAGGTCGTAGAGCGGAGCCAGGCCGTTCTCCGTGAGCAGCGGTACGTCGTGCACCACGATCGCGTCGGCTCCCGCGGCGGCCTCCAGCTCGGCCGACCGGGCCCCGACCAGCGGGTGCACGATCGCGTTGAGGGTCTGGAGCTTCGCGGGATCGGCGAAGACGATCGAACCCAGCTTCGGCCGGTCGAGCGTCCCCTCGGAGGTCAGCACCGACTCCCCGAAGGCCTCCACGACCGCGGCGAGCCCGGGCGTGCCGGGCTCCACGACCTCGCGCGCGATCCGGTCGGCGTCCACGACGACCGCCCCGTACCCCGCCAGCAGCCGGGACACCTCGCTCTTCCCGGCACCGATTCCGCCCGTCAGGCCCACTTTCAGCATGCCCGCAGCCTAGACCCCGCCCCGCGCGCCCCTACAGCCCCCCGGTGTCAGTTCTCGCCCTCGCGCTCCGCGAGGAACCGCTCGAACTCGCGGCCGATCTCGTCCGCCGACGGGATCTCCGCCGGCTCGGCGATCATGTTTCCCCTGGTCTCGGCCCCGGCGGCCGCGTCGTACTGGTGCTCCAGCCCCTGGACCAGGTTGACGAGCTCCTCGTCGCCCTCGCGGATCTGCCGGTCGATCTCGGTCTGCGTGCGGTGCGCCTCGGTGCGCAGTGCGTGCGCCACCGCCGGCAGGACCAGCCCGGTCGCCGCCGTGATCGCCTCCAGCACCGTCAGCGCGGCGTCCGGGTAGGAGGACCGGGCGACGTAGTGCGGGACGTGCGCGGCGACGCCCAGTACGTCGTGCCCGGCCTGGGCCAGCCGGAACTCGACCAGCGCCTCCGCGCTGCCCGGCACCTGCGCCTCGTCGAAGGGGCTGACGTGGCCCGGCATGAGGTCGGTCCGGTTGCCGTGCGGGGTGATGCCGACGGGCCGGGTGTGCGGGACGCCCATGGGGATGCCGTGGAAGTTGACCGAGAGCCGGACGCCGAGGCGCTCGACGATCTGCCGGACGGCGACGGCGAAGCGCTCCCACTCCACGTCCGGCTCGGGGCCGGAGAGCAGCAGGAAGGGGGCTCCGGTGGCGTCCTGGACGAGCCGGACCTCCAGCCGGGGCTCCTCGAACTCCGTCCAGTGGTCCCGCTGGAAGGTCAGGAGCGGGCGGCGGGCGCGGTAGTCCACCAGCCGGTCCGCGTCGAAGCGGGCCACGACCTGGTGGGGCAGGGTGTCCAGGAGCCGCTCGACGATCTGCTCCCCCGCCTCACCCGCGTCGATGTACCCCTCGAAGTGGTACAGCATGACCAGCCCGGCCGAGTCCTGGGTGAGCGCCAGGTCGGCCACCGCCAGGCCCTTGGCGTCCCATTCGTACAAACCCTGTGGATCAAGCACCGTCACCACTCCTCCCTCGCAGCGTTCTCTGCAAAGAACGTCCAAGGGGGCCCCGCCATTCCCCAGTTGGCCACGCAATGGGAGCGGGTCCGGAACGCGGTGAGGCCCGCCCCCCGAAGGGGACGGGCCTCACCGTTCAATTCAACCAGCCCGGCTCACGCCCGGAGGCGTGATGCGCGCTGCGATCAGCTCTGGCCGCCGGCCAGCTTCTCGCGGAGCGCGGCCAGGGCCTCGTCCGACGCCAGGGCGCCGGAGGTCTCGTCCGACTCCGAGGAGTACGAACCACCCGAGATGCCCGCACCAGCGCCGGCACCGGCGGCCGGGGCGGCAGCGCCCTCGGCAGCGGCGGCCTCGTCGGCCTCGCGGCTCTTGATGACCTGGGCCTGGTGCTGCTCGAAGCGCTGCTGCGCCTCGGCGTACTGGGTCTCCCAGGCCTCGCGCTGCTTCTCGTAGCCCTCGAGCCAGTCGTTGGTCTCGGGGTCGAAGCCCTCGGGGTAGATGTAGTTGCCCTGGTCGTCGTAGGACGCGGCCATGCCGTACAGGGTCGGGTCGAACTCGACCGACGCCGGGTCGGCACCGAAGGACTCGTTGGCCTGCTTCAGGGACAGCGAGATCCGGCGACGCTCGAGGTCGATGTCGATGACCTTGACGAAGATCTCGTCGTTGACCTGGACGACCTGCTCCGGGATCTCCACGTGGCGCTCGGCCAGCTCGGAGATGTGGACCAGACCCTCGATGCCCTCGTCCACGCGGACGAACGCACCGAACGGAACCAGCTTGGTGACCTTACCCGGGACGACCTGGCCGATCTGGTGGGTCCGGGCGAACTGCTGCCACGGGTCTTCCTGCGTCGCCTTCAGCGACAGGGAGACACGCTCGCGGTCCATGTCCACGTCGAGGACCTCGACGGTGACTTCCTGGCCGACCTCGACAACCTCGGACGGGTGGTCGATGTGCTTCCAGGACAGCTCGGAGACGTGGACGAGACCGTCGACGCCACCCAGGTCCACGAAGGCACCGAAGTTGACGATCGAGGAAACGACGCCGGAGCGGACCTGACCCTTCTGCAGGGTGGTGAGGAACGTCTGGCGGACCTCGGACTGGGTCTGCTCGAGCCAGGCGCGGCGGGACAGGACCACGTTGTTGCGGTTCTTGTCCAGCTCGATGATCTTCGCCTCGAGCTCCTTGCCCACGTAGGGCTGGAGGTCGCGGACGCGGCGCATCTCGACGAGAGAGGCCGGGAGGAAGCCGCGGAGGCCGATGTCGAGGATGAGACCACCCTTGACGACCTCGATGACGGTACCGGTGACGATGCCGTCTTCTTCCTTGATCTTCTCGATCGTGCCCCAGGCACGCTCGTACTGAGCGCGCTTCTTGGACAGGATCAGACGGCCTTCCTTGTCCTCCTTCTGGAGAACCAGGGCCTCGATCTCGTCGCCGACCTTGACGACCTCGTTCGGGTCGACGTCGTGCTTGATCGAGAGCTCGCGGCTCGGGATCACGCCTTCGGTCTTGTAACCGATGTCGAGCAGGACCTCGTCCCGGTCGACCTTCACGATGACGCCGTCGACGATGTCGCCGTCGTTGAAGTACTTGATCGTCTCGTCGATCGCGGCGAGGAAGGCTTCCTCGTTACCGATGTCGTTGACCGCTACCTGCGGAGTGGTAGAGGTGGTCTCGGTGCTGCTCGTCATGTGGGAAAGGGCTCCGGTTACGGACAGAAAGTCGTAGGTACTGCTACGCCGGGAGCCCTTATCGGCATCTGCCGAAGAAGCCGGACAGCCAAGGAAGCCCCTGATCCGCAAGAAGCGGGAAGGGCCTCGAGAACCGAGGGGACATCAACAGATGCAAGCGCAGCCTGCTAGGTCTGAGGAGCACAGGCTCGCAGCGCAACTTGTAGCATACGGGGGCTGCCGGACAGGGTCAATGCGCGAAGGCGCACACCCCCGGCAGATCGCCGTAAATCCGGCACAATTCGTGGGCGGGGAGGGCGTAATGACGCTCCCCGACACGTTTCAAGGACATCCGCCGGAGTCCAGAGACATCCGCACACTACGACGACGGGCCCCATGAACCAAGAGGACTACGCCCCCGAAGACGCGTACGAGGCCGATTCGGGCTCCGAGGACGACGCCGAGGCCACGCGCCGTGAGGCGGGGGAAGCGGAGAGCAGCCGGGCCAGCCGTGGCTGGTGGGACCGCAACGCCGACGAGTACCAGAGCGAGCACGGCGCCTTCCTCGGCGACGACCGCTTCGTGTGGGGGCCGGAAGGCCTGGACGAGGCGGACGCGGCCCTGCTCGGCCCCGCCGCCTCCCTCAAGGGCAAGGACATCCTGGAGATCGGCGCCGGCGCCGCCCAGTGCTCGCGCTGGCTGGCCGCCCAGGGCGCCCGACCGGTGGCCCTGGACCTCTCCCACCGCCAGCTCCAGCACGCCCTGCGCATCGGCGATGACGTCCCGCTCGTCGAGGCCGACGCCGGCCGGCTGCCCTTCCGCGACGGCTCCTTCGACCTCGCCTGCTCCGCGTACGGGGCCGTCCCCTTCGTCGCCGACCCGGTCAACGTCATGCGGGAGGTCCGCCGCGTACTGCGCCCGGGCGGCCGCTGGGTCTTCTCCGTCACCCACCCGATCCGCTGGGCCTTCCCCGACGAGCCGGGGCCGGAGGGGCTGTCCGTCTCCGCCTCCTACTTCGACCGGACCCCTTACGTGGAGCAGGACGAGCAGGGTCGCGCCGTGTACGTGGAGCACCACCGCACCCTCGGCGACCGGGTCCGCGACGTGGTGGCGGGCGGCTTCCGCCTGGTCGACCTGGTCGAGCCGGAATGGCCCGCCTGGAACAGCCAGGAGTGGGGCGGCTGGTCCCCGCTGCGCGGCAACCTGATCCCCGGCACCGCGATCTTCGTCTGCGAGAGGGACTGATTCCTTGATCCGCCAGGCCGTCCTCGACTCGCTGCCCGTACGGGAGGCCCTGCCCGCGCTCGTCTCGGCCCTCGACGGCCACGGCGCGGCGGTGCTCTGCGCCCCGCCCGGCACCGGCAAGACCACCCTGGTGCCGCTGGTCCTCGCGGGGCTCGTCGGGGGCGGGCCGGCCCGCCGGGTCGTGGTGGCCGAGCCCCGGCGGATCGCCGCGCGGGCGGCGGCGCGGCGGATGGCGTGGCTGCTGGGCGAGCAGGCCGGCGGGTCGGTCGGCTTCACCGTGCGCGGGGAGCGGGTCGTGGGCCGCGGGACGGTCGTGGAGGTGGTCACCACCGGGGTGCTGCTCCAGCGGCTCCAGCGGGACCAGGAGCTGGCGGGCGTGGACGCGGTCGTCCTGGACGAGTGCCACGAGCGGCACCTGGACGCCGACACCGTCGCCGCCTTCCTCCTGGACGTACGGGAGACCCTGCGCCCGGAGCTGCGGCTCGTGGCGGCCTCCGCGACGACCGACGCGGCGGGGTGGGCCCGGGTGCTCGGGGACGCCCCAGTGGTGGAGGCGGCCGGGGTCTCGTACCCGGTGGAGACCGTGTGGGCGCCGCCGACCCGGCCGGTGCGGCCGCCGCACGGGATGCGGGTGGATCCGGCACAGCTCACGCACGTGGCCTCGGTGGTGCGGCGGGCGCTGGCGGAACGTTCCGGCGATGTCCTGTGCTTCCTGCCCGGCGTCGGGGAGATCTCCCGGGTGGCCGGGCAGCTGGGCGGGGTGGACGCGGAGGTCCTCCAGCTCCACGGCCGGGCGCCGGCCGCGGTGCAGGAGGCGGCGCTGACCGCCTCGGAGCACCGCCGGGTGATCCTCTCCACCGCCGTGGCGGAGTCGAGCCTGACCGTGCCCGGGGTGCGGGTGGTCGTGGACTCCGGGCTGGCCCGCGAGCCCCGGGTGGACCATGCCCGGGGGCTGGGCGCGCTGGCGACCGTACGGGCCTCACGCGCGGCCGGCCGCCAGCGCGCCGGGCGGGCCGGGCGCGAGGCCCCGGGAGCGGTGTACCGCTGCTGGGCGGAGGCCGAGGACGGCCGGCTGCCGGCCTTCCCTGCGCCGGAGATCCGGATCGCCGACCTGGCGCCGTTCGCCCTGCAGGCCGCGTGCTGGGGCGACCCGGACGCGTCCGGGCTGGCCCTGCTGGACCCGCCGCCGGCCGGGGCGATGGCGGCCGCGCGGGAGGTACTGGTGGCCGTCGGCGCGGTGGACCCCGCGGGGCGGCCGACGCCGCGGGGGCTGCGGATGGCCCGGCTCGGGCTGCACCCGCGGCTGGCGCGGGCGCTGCTGGACGGCTCCGCGGCGGTCGGCGCGCGCCGGGCGGCGGAGGTCGTGGCGCTGCTGAGCGAGGAGCCGCCGCGGGAGTACGGGGACGACCTGGCCGGCGCCTGGCGCGCGGCCCGCCGGGGCGGCGACGCGTACGCCCCGCGCTGGCGCGCGGAAGCCCGCCGCCTGGAGCGGGCTGCCCTCGACCCCGCCCAGCCCTCCGGGCCCCTCGCCTCCGCCCCGGCGGCCCCGGCCGCCACCCTCGCGAACCCCTCCGCCCCGGAGGCCCCGGACCATGCGCAGCCGTCGTCCCCCGGGGCCCGGGCCCCCGGGTCGGCTTCGGGCCCTGCGGGGCTCTCCCCCACCCCGCCCCTTCCCGCAACCGGGGCTGAGTTCACAGACGGCAGCAGCCGAAATCCAGCCCCTCCGGCGTTTGAGGAGCGGGGTCCGGGGCGGAGCCCCGGCAGCGGCAGCGCGCCTGACGACCTCGCCGCCGGGATCGTCGCCGCGCTGGCCTTCCCTGAGCGCGTGGCCCGGGCCAAGAGCGAGACGGCCTTCCTCATGGCCAACGGCACCGCGGCCGAGCTCCCCGAGGGGTCACCGCTGCGCCGCGCGCCCTGGCTGGCCGTCGCCGTCGCGGACCGCCCTCCCCACTCCGCCTCCGCGAGGATCCGGCTCGCCGCCGCCATCGACGAGGACACCGCCCGGGCCGCGGCCGCCCACCTCCTGACCGAGGGCGAGGAGGTCCGCTGGGAGGACGGGGACCTCGTGGCCCGCACCGTCGAACGGCTGGGGGCGATCCGGCTCGCCGTGCGCCCGCTGCGCGAGCCCGACCCGGACCTCGTCCGGGCCGCCCTGCTCGAAGGCCTGCGCAGCGAAGGGCTCGGGCTGCTGCGCTGGTCCCCCGACGCGCAGGCGCTGCGGGCCCGGCTCGGCTTCCTGCACCGCACGCTCGGCGGCGCGTGGCCCGACGTACAGGACGACGGGGCCCTGCTGGACCGGGCGGACGACTGGCTGGAGCCCGAGCTGTCCCGGGCCCGGCGCCGCGCCGACCTGGGGCGGATCGACGCCGGGCAGGCCCTGAACCGGCTGCTGCCCTGGGCCACGGGTGAGGCCGCCCGGCTCGACGAGCTGGCTCCGGAGCGGCTGGAGGTGCCCAGCGGGTCCCGGATCCGGGTCGACTACTCCGCTGAGCACGGCCAGCCGGTGCTCGCGGTGAAGCTCCAGGAGCTGTTCGGGCTGGCCGAGACCCCGAGGGTGGCCGGCGTGCCGGTGCTGGTGCACCTGCTGTCGCCGGCCGGCCGCCCCGCCGCGGTCACCGCCGACCTGGCCTCCTTCTGGCAGGGCGGCTACCGGGCCGTCCGCGCCGAGCTGCGCGGCCGCTACCCCAAGCACCCCTGGCCGGAGGACCCGGCCACCGCCGAGCCCACCCGCCACACCAACGCCCGGCTCAGGCGCTGAGCACCGCCTCGCCTCGGCCCCGCCGGCTGCGGGCCTCCAGCCACAGCGCGATCCCGAGCAGCACGAGCCCGCCGGCCGCCAGGCCGATCGGCGCGTAGGTGTGGAGCGCGAGGACCTTCGTACGGTTCGAGCCGACCAGGTCGACCGTGTACTTGGCGTAGTCCTCTCGCATGGTGACGTGGCCGGCGAAGGCGGTGAGCTTGCCGTCGGGGCCGCCGGCGGCGATGCCGCCGCGCATCTCCTGCTGGATGTCCTGCTCGGCGTTGACGGGCGCCCCGGTGACCGGGTCCACCCAGAACCTGGCCTTGACCGTGTACCAGAGCGTGGTGCCGGTGGCGGCCTCGATCGTCGACGGGTCGATGCCCTCGATCGGCATCTTCTTCGGCATGGAGACCTTGGTCCACGGGACGGTCTGCTCGAAGAGGTAGACCTCCATGCCGCGGTAGGTGCGGGGGCCGACGTAGTGCATCGGGGACGCCTTGCGGGTCTGCGCGTCGAAGTAGAGGTAGTCGCGCGGCTCGGTGAAGAACGGCCACTTGAACTCGATGCCCTCGCGCTTGACCGGGTCGCCGTCGACCATCTCGCCGGTGGCGTGCACCGGGTCCTGGGTGTGCGCGTCGAAGATGTAGCGCTCGGGGATCTGGGAGACCATCTTCCCGTCCGGCCCGATGATGTAGGACAGCGTGTCCCAGACGACCACGTCCTTGCCGGCGCTGGCCTCGATCTCCTTGGACGCCTCGACGTTGCCCTTGAGGGTCTGGACGATGGTGACCTTGTCGACCTTCTTGGGCTTCATGCCGTCGTTGTAGTCGATGAGGGTCGCGTCCTTCGCCTCCAGGACCATCTCCTGGTACTGCTCCGGCGGGATCTTGGCGAGCCGCGGGTACGCGTACCAGCGCAGCAGCGGCGCGAGGGCCGCGAAGAAGACCGCTAGGGCCAGCAGGACAAGGCTCGCTCTGCGTCGCACGGCCGGGCCCTCCTCTTACTTTCCGGGCGCGGCGGGCGCGGTGGTGAGCAGGGGCTTGGGTGAGGTCTTGCCTTCGGGCGCCCCGAACGCCGTGATGGCGAGGACGAGGAGCACCGCGAGGACGAGCCCGCTGGCGGCGGCGATGAATGCGCGCATGCCGGGCCTCCGGAATCTGATAGGGCGTCAGGGCGGAGGCACCGTAGCAACGCGGACGCGATATGAGAACCGTCAGGCCCGGCCCATCCGCCGCCTGGTGGGCGGGCACGGCCTCTGCCACGCTGACGGACCATGACCGGATACGAAGTGCTCCTCATCGGCGGCGGCTCGGGCGTCGGGAAGTCCACGGTCGGCTGGGAGGCCTCGGAACTGCTGCGCCGGCGCGGGACGGCGCACTGCTACATGGAGGGCGACCTCCTGGACCAGATCCACCCGGCGCCCGAGGGCGACCCGGACCGCGCCGTCATCACCGAGCGCAACCTGGCCTCGGTCTGGGCGAACTACACCGCCCTGGGGCAGCGCCGGCTGATCTACACCAACACCGTGAGCATCCTCGACCTGCCGCTGATCCACCGGGCCATGGGCGGGGGCGGGCAGCCGCCGGTCCCGATCCGGACGACGTGCGTGCTGCTCACGGCGCGGGAGGAGACCGTGCGGGAGCGGCTGGCCCGGCGGGAGATCGGCTCGCAGCTCACGGTCCACATCGAGCGGAGCCTGCGGGCGGCGGCGGTACTGGAGCGGGACGCCCCGCCGGGGACCGTCCGCGTGGCCACGGACGGCCGCGCGGTGACGTGGATCGCGGAACGGGTGCTGGAGGCGGCGGCCTGGTGAACGGGCCGTTCCGCTCCCGCTAGGGGGTGGGCGACGGGGACGGCCCGGGCCTCGGCGCGGCCGTGGCGCCGGGCGGCGCACTCGGTGTCGGCGCCGGCGTCCGAGCCGGAGTCCGGGTCGGGTCGGGGGCCTGAGTCGCGGTGGGACTCGGCGTCGCCTCGGGGGTGGGCGTAGCACTCGGGGTCGGGGTGGGCGACGGAGTCGGCGTGGGTGTCGGGCTCGGCGTAGGTGTCGGGCTCGGTGTAGGTGTCGGAGTCGGCGTAGGTGTCGGAGTCGGCGTGGGTGTCGGGCTCGGCGTGGGTGTCGGGCTCGGAGTAGGAGTCGGAGTCGGCGTCGGGCTCGGCGTGGGAGTCGGCTCAGGCATCGGTGAGGGGGGCGGTGTGGGGCTTGGCGTGGGTTCGGTCGGGGTCCCTGTGTCCGGGACCTCGTGCGTGCCCGCCAGGTAGTACGTGAACCAGGACCGCACCGTCCGCAGGTACGCACTGGAGTGGTTGTACGAGAGCACGGCCCGGTCCAGGTCCGCGTCCACCCGCAGGTCCCGCGGGCCCGCGCACAGGTAGCGGCCGGCCGCGAGGGCCGCGTCGTGCACGTTGTTCGGGTTGCGGCGCCCGTCGCCGTCCGCGTCCTGGCCCCACACCGCCCATGTGGAGGGGATGAACTGCATCGGCCCGACCGCCCGGTCGTAGCGGGCGTCCCCGTCGTAGACACCCCCGTCCGTGTCGGGGATGTTCGCGAAGCCGTTGCCGTCGAGCACGGGCCCGAGGATCGGGCGGAGCGTGGTCCCGGCCGCGTCCACCTGGCCGCCGCGCGCCTGCCCGGACTCCACCTTTCCGATCGCCGCGAGGAGTTGCCAGCGCAGCCCGCATCCGGGGTCGCTCTCCCCCACCGCCCGCTCCGCCCGCCGGTACGCCGCGAGCACGCTCGCCGGTATCCCGCGCACCGCTTCCGCCGGTACGGCCCCGGCTGCCGCCGGTTCGGCCTCCGGCCGGGGCTGCTCCGGCGGAGCGGTCTCCTCCGGCAGCACTACGGCGGGCGGCTCGGGGCTGACGAGCGGCGGGAGTTCGGTGAAGTAGGAGGAGTCGCCGCCCGCTCCCGCCACCGGCCCGGGCGCCGCCGCGTCCCCGGCCGCCGCCCGGCCCTGCCCGCCTCCGCCGGCCGGGCCCTGGGAGGCGGTCACGGCTCCGACCACCAGCGCGGTGACGAGGGCTGCCGCCCCGCCCCTGCGCAGCCTGCCCGCGAAGGTCCGAACCGTCCTGGCCGTCCTGGCTGTCCGAGCTGTTCGAGCCGACATGGGCCGGGCCCCTCCCCCTCGACGTCCGCGTGACCCTACGTCAGCTCCCTGCAGGGGGCACGCACCACGGAGCGGATTTCACCACTTCCCCACGACTCCAGCAGGTCACGCATACTGGGCGGGCACGCAGAGCGAAGAGGAGCAGCATGCCGTTCACACTCAGCCACGCGGCCGCCGTGCTACCGGCCGTCCGCCGGACCGGGCGTGCGCGGGGGCCCCTCGTCGCCTCGGCGCTGATCCTCGGATCGTTCGCGCCGGACAGCTTCTACTTCGCGGACGCGGTCGTCTCGGGCCTCATGGCGTACGGCACGTTCGCGCATTCCCTCCTCGGCATCGTGACCGTCGACGCCGTGCTGACCGCCGTCCTCGCGGCGTGCTGGCTCCTGCTGCGCGAGCCACTGCTCGCGCTCGTGCCGCGCACCTGGCGGGGCCGGGTGCACGCCTTCGTCCGGGGCGAGGAGTGGCGCGGGCGGCAACTTCCCCCGCTGGCGCTCTGGTTCTACGTTTCCGCGGTGATCGGTTCCGTCACCCACGTGGTGTGGGACAGCTTCACCCACCTCGACCGCTGGGGGAGCAACTCGCTGGACCTGGGCCGACCGCTCGCCTTCGGGCTGCCCCTCTACTCGTATCTGCAGTACGGCAGTTCGGTGCTCGCGGCCGGCGCGCTGCTCTGGTTCACGGTGACCGCGCTGCGGCGGCTGCCGGCCTCCCCGGCTCCCGCGTCCGTGCCGGTGCTCAGCCGGGCCGAGCTGTGGGGTGCGCTCGCGCTGGTCCTCGTCTGCGTGACGGCCGGGGTCACGATGCGCGTGCTGCGCTTCTTCACCTTCTTCGACCGGATCCGCACTCCGCTCGACATCATCCCGACGGTCTGCTTCGGAGCGGGCGGCGGCCTCGCCGTGGGCCTGCTGCTCTACGGGGCCCTCGTACGCCTGCGCCACCGCCCGACCCGGGACCGTCAAGCCGAGGACGAGGACGAGGAAACGCGAGCGCCCGTCCCCACCGCGTAGGCGGGAACGGGCGCTCGGCGGGCCCTACGAGGGTCAGTGCGCGGCGGACTCCCAGTCGGAGCCGACGCCCACGGACACGTCCAGCGGGGCGCGCAGCTCGACTGCGGCGCCCATCTCGCGGCGCACCAGCTCCTCGACCCGCTCGCGCTCGCCCGGGGCGACCTCCAGCACGATTTCGTCGTGGACCTGGAGCAGCATCCGCGACTTCAGCCCCGCCTCGGCGATCGCCTTGTCCACGCGCAGCATCGCGACCTTGACGATGTCGGCGGCGGTGCCCTGGATCGGGGCGTTGAGCGCCATCCGCTCGGCGGCCTCGCGGCGCTGGCGGTTGTCGCTGTTGAGGTCGGGCAGGTACCGGCGGCGGCCGAAGATCGTGGCCGTGTACCCGGTGGCGCGGGCCTCGTCGACGACGCGGCGCAGGTAGTCCCGCACACCGCCGAACCGCTCGAAGTACGTCTTCATCAGGCCGCTCGCCTCGGCGGGCTCGATGTTCAGCTGCTGGGCGAGACCGAAGGCGGACAGCCCGTACGCGAGGCCGTACGACATCGCCTTGATCTTGCGGCGCATCTCGGCGTCGACCTGCGAGCGCTCCACGGCGAACACCTGGGAGGCGACGGTGGTGTGCAGGTCCTCGCCGGAGGCGAAGGCCTCGATCAGGCCCTCGTCCTCGGAGAGGTGGGCCATCACGCGCAGCTCGATCTGGCTGTAGTCGGCGGTCATCAGGGACTCGAAGCCCTCACCGACGACGAACCCGCGGCGGATCGCGCGGCCCTCGTCGGTCCGCACCGGCACGTTCTGCAGGTTCGGGTCGGTGGAGGACAGCCGGCCGGTGGCGGCGACGGTCTGGCTGAAGCTCGTGTGCACCCGGCCATCGGCGGCGATCGTCTTGACCAGGCCCTCGACCGTGACGCGCAGCTTGGCCTGCTCCCGGTGCCGCAGCATGATCACCGGCAGTTCGTGGTCGGTCTGCGTGGCCAGCCAGGCCAGCGCGTCCGCGTCCGTGGTGTAGCCGGTCTTGGTCTTCTTCGTCTTCGGCAGGTCCAGCTCGCCGAAGAAGACCTCCTGGAGCTGCTTGGGCGAGCCGAGGTTGAACTCGTGGCCGACCGCCGCGTGCGCCTCCTTCACGGCCTGCTGCACGGCGCCCGCGAACTGCTGCTCCATGGCCTCCAGGTGGTCGCGGTCGGCGGCGATGCCGGCCCGCTCCATCCGGGCGAGGAGCTCGGAGGTCGGCAGTTCCATGTCGTGGAGCAGCTCGGCCGCGCCGACCTCGTCGAGCTTGTCGGTGAAGGCGTCGCCCAGGTCCAGGACCGCGCGGGCCTGCGCCATCAGCGCCTCCGCCTCGGCGGTGTCGTCGGCGCCGAAGGCCAGCTGGCCGTCGGCGGCGGCCGGGGCCAGCTCACGGTGCAGGTACTCGTTGGACAGCACGTCCAGGGCGAAGGACCGGCGGCCCGGCTTGACCAGGTAGGCGGCGAGCGCGGTGTCCATGCTGACGCCGTCGAGGGTCCAGCCGTGCTCGGGGAAGACCCGCATCAGGCCCTTGGCGTTGTGCACGACCTTCGGCTTCGCCGCATCGGCGGCCCAGGCCGCGAAGGCCTTGTCGTCCGCCTCGTCCAGCCCGGACGGCTCGAACCAGGCGGCGGCGCCCCCGGCCGCGGCCAGCGCGATCTCGCTGACGTTGCCCTGGCCCAGCGCCCAGCTGTCGACGGTCGCCACGCCGAGCGGCCCGCCCGCGTGCGCCGCCAGCCACGGAGCCAGCTCGCCCGCGCCCAGCACGGAGGCGTCGAGCTCCACGCCCGCGGCCGCCGGGGCCGGGGCCTCTTCCTCCGCCGCGCCCGGGTCCACCGCGAGCAGCCGCTCGCGCAGCGAGGCGTTGCGGATCTCCAGCACGTCCAGCACACCCGTCACCGCGGACCGGTCGTAGGGGGCGCGGGCCAGATCGGCGGGGGTCTTGGGCAGCTCGACGTCCTTGACCATCTCGGTCAGGACCCGGTTCAGCTTGACGGCCTCCAGGTGGTCCCGGAAGTTCTGCCCGGCCTTGCCCTTGACCTCCTCGGCGCGCTCCACGAGCTCAGCGAACGACCCGAACTGGGTGATCCACTTGGCGGCGGTCTTCTCGCCGACACCCGGGATGCCCGGCAGGTTGTCGGACGGGTCGCCGCGCAGCGCCGCGAAGTCCGGGTACTGCTGCGGGGTGAGCCCGTACTTCTCCTCGACCTTCTCCGGCGTGAACCGGGTCAGCTCGGAGACGCCCTTGGTCGGGTACAGCACGGTGGTGTGCTCGGAGACGAGCTGGAAGGAGTCCCGGTCACCGGTGACGATCAGCACGTCGAAGCCGAGGGCCTCCGCCTGCGTCGCCAGCGTCGCGATCACGTCGTCGGCCTCGAAGCCGTCGACCGCGAACCGCGGCACCTTCATCGCGTCGAGCAGCTCGCCGATCAGCTCGACCTGCCCCTTGAACTCGTCCGGGGTCTTGGAGCGGTTCGCCTTGTACTCCGGGAACTCCGTCGAGCGCCACGTCTTGCGCGACACGTCGAACGCCACCGCGAAGTGCGTGGGCGCCTCGTCGCGCAGCGTGTTCGCCAGCATCGACGCGAAGCCGTAGATGGCGTTGGTCGGCTGGCCCGTCGCGGTCGTGAAGTTCTCCGCGGGCAGCGCGAAGAACGCCCGGTACGCCAGGGAGTGCCCGTCCATGAGCATCAGGCGGGGGCGGTCCGCTGCGGTCGTCTGGTCGGTCTTCTTCGATGCTGAATCTGCCACGCCCCCGATCCTAGGCGCCCCCACCGACAAATCCGGACGGCCGCCGCGACCCGGCAAATCCGCCGTCGGCGATGTCTGCGGAGCGTGACAGGATCGGATGTGTACGAGATGAGTACGAGAAGACAGCTCAAAGGGGAGCGACATGGCCACCAAGCCGCCCGCAGGTGATCCGGTTCAGGACGCGCCGCAGGTCGCGCCCCCGAAACACGCGGCCGCCGGCCTCCCCGCGATCGGGCACACCCTGAAGATCGCGCAGCAGCAGATGGGCCTGGCCCGCACCGCCCGCACCCTGCTCAAGGTCAACCAGAAGGACGGCTTCGACTGCCCCGGCTGCGCCTGGCCCGAGGGCGACAAGCGGCACACCGCCGAGTTCTGCGAGAACGGCGCCAAGGCCGTCGCCGAGGAGGCCACGCTGCGCCGGGTCACCCCGGAGTTCTTCGCCGCCCACCCCCTCGCCGACCTGGCCGCCCGCTCCGGGTACTGGCTCGGCCAGCAAGGCCGGATCACGCAGCCGATGTACCTGGAGGAGGGCGGGGACCGGTACGAGGCCGTGAGCTGGGAGCGGGCCTTCGCGATCATCGCGGAGGAGCTGACCGCCCTCGGCTCCCCCGACGAAGCCCTCTTCTACACCTCCGGCCGCACCAGCAACGAGGCCGCGTTCCTCTTCCAGCTCTTCGCCCGCGAGTTCGGCACCAACAACCTGCCCGACTGCTCCAACATGTGCCACGAGTCCTCGGGCTCCGCACTGAACGAGACCATCGGCATCGGCAAGGGCAGCGTCTCCCTCGAAGACCTCCACCAGGCCGACCTGATCATCGTCGCCGGCCAGAACCCGGGCACCAACCACCCCCGCATGCTCTCCGCACTGGAGAAGGCCAAGTCCGCCGGCGCGAAGATCATCTCGGTGAACCCGCTGCCCGAAGCCGGCATGGAGCGGTTCAAGAACCCCCAGACCCCGCTCGGCATGCTCAAGGGCACCCCCCTCAACGACCTGTTCCTGCAGATCCGCATCGGCGGCGACCAGGCCCTCTTCCGCCTCCTGAACAAACTCGTCATCGAGGCCGGCGGCGCCACCGACGAGCTGTTCATCCGCGAACACACCCACGGCTACGAGGAATTCGCGGCCGCCGCCAAGGAAGCCGAATGGGCCGACACCCTCACCGCCACCGGCCTCACCCGCCCCGACATCGAACGCGCCCTGGCCATGATCCTGGCCTCCAAGCGCACCATCGTCTGCTGGGCCATGGGCCTCACCCAGCACAAGCACGCCGTCGCCACCATCCGCGAAGTGGTCAACCTGCTCCTGCTGCGCGGCAACATCGGCCGCCCCGGCGCCGGCGTCTGCCCCGTCCGCGGCCACTCCAACGTCCAGGGCGACCGCACCATGGGCATCTTCGAGCGGCCCGCCCCCGGCTTCCTCGACGCCCTCGACAAGGAATTCGGCATCACCTCGCCGCGCGAGCACGGCTTCGACGTGGTCCGCTCCATCCAGGCCCTGCGCGACGGCGAGGCCAAGGTCCTCTTCGCCATGGGCGGCAACTTCGTCGGCGCCACCCCCGACACCGAGGTCACCGAAGCCGCGATCCGCCGCGCCTCCCTGACCGTGCACGTCTCCACCAAACTCAACCGCTCCCACGCCGTCACCGGCCGGCGCGCCCTGATCCTGCCCACCCTCGGCCGCACCGACAAGGACGTCCAGGCCTCCGGCAAGCAGTTCGTGACCGTCGAGGACTCCATGGGCATGGTCCACTCCTCCCGCGGCAACCTCGCCCCCGCGAGCCCCCACCTGCTCTCCGAGCCCGCCATCGTCGCCCGCATGGCCCGCGCCGTCCTCGGCACCGCCTCGAAGACGCCCTGGGAGGAGTTCGAGCGCGACTACGCGGCCATCCGCGACCGGATCTCCCGCGTCGTCCCCGGCTTCGAGGACTTCAACACCAAGGTCGCCCGCCCCGGCGGCTTCCAGCTCCCCCACGCCCCGCGCGACGAGCGCCGCTTCCCCACCAAGACCGGCAAGGCCAACTTCACCGCCGCCCCCGTCGAGTACCCCGAGGTCCCCGAGGGCCGGCTGCTCCTGCAGACCCTGCGCAGCCACGACCAGTACAACACCACCATCTACGGCCTCGACGACCGCTACCGCGGCATCACCGGCGGCCGCCGCGTCGTCATGGTCAACCCCGAGGACGCCGCCGAGCTGGGCCTGGCCGACGGCTCGTACACCGACCTGGTCAGCGAGTGGAAGGACGGCGTGGAACGGCGCGCGCCCGGCTTCCGCGTCGTGCACTACCCCACCGCCCGCGGCTGCGCCGCCGCCTACTACCCCGAGACGAACGTACTGGTCCCCCTCGACTCCACCGCGGACACCAGCAACACCCCCGCGAGCAAGTCCGTCGTCGTCCGCTTCGAACCGGCCTGACCTGGCCCGACCCGGGCCTGATAGAACGACTCCAGGACAATCAGGTTAACGATCGTTGACGAACGGAGCCGGCCCATGGGTCAGGACCACGCTGTGAAGTTCCCGCAGGAAGTACTCGACGAGTACGCGGCCAAGGGCATCGACCTGCCCGCGCTGTTCTCGGCGGGCGCCCTCGGCGAGCGGATGGAGATCCGCATCCTGGAAGCCTCCGCCGAGCGCGTCGTCGCCACCATGCCGGTCAAGGGCAACACCCAGCCCTACGGACTCCTGCACGGCGGCGCCTCCGCCGTCCTCGCCGAGACCCTGGGCTCGGTCGGCGCCATGATGCACGGCGGCATCGACAAGATCGCCGTCGGCGTCGACCTGAACTGCACCCACCACCGCGGAGTACGCGAGGGCACCGTCACCGGCGTCGCCACCCCCGTACACCGCGGCCGCTCCACCACCACCTACGAGATCGTCATCAGCGACGAGCAGGACCGCCGCGTCTGCACCGCCCGGCTCACCTGCCTGCTGCGCGCCACGGAGTCTTAACAAGAGGGCCGATACCAGCAGTTGTGCACTCACCGGCGCCGGTCTAGCGTTCCCGCATGGGATCCGGACCGGCGCCGCGGCACACCGCCACCGCCTGCGCGGCGACGGCGCTCCTGGCCGCCACGCTGCTCGGATGCGGACCGGACACCTCCGCCTCCCCCGCTTCCGACACCCCCGCCCCGCACACCACCTCGCCCCAGGACCTGTGCACCACCCTGATCACCCGCTGGGCCGGGGTGATCCTCGACGCCCCCGAAGGCCGGGACTCCGTCGGCCTCGACTACCAGGCCATGGGCCTGTCCGGCGGCCAGAACGAGATCCTGCGCGCCGTCCTCGACGACGCCAGGGCCGAGCAGCGCGCCAACGGCCCGGCCGCCGCCCGCGAGCTCACCGCCCGCGAGGCCGCCCGGCGCTGCGCCGAGCGCTACCGCTCGGGCACTCCGACCGGCGGTCCCTGGTGATGGGCGGCGGCATCGGCCCGGTCGAACCCGGGGAGGGCACCGAGGGGCGCGAGGGCGGCGAGGGCCCGCACCCGGAGCCCCGTACGGCCGCGGCCCGGGGACGGCGCCGGCTCGGCGCCTGGTACGCCCGCCACCGGCGGGCCGTGCTCACTGCGGCGGCCGCGGCGGTGCTGGCCGCGGGCGCTGCCCGCTGGTACACCACCCGGCCGGAACCGGCCGCCGCCCCGCCCCCGCCCGCCCCCTCGCAGACGGTGTCCCTGACCTACCTCGAACCGCTGGAGCCGGCTCCCGACGGCAGCACGTTCGCCCTCACCGTCCGTGTGCTGAACAGGTCCGGGCCACCCGTCACGGTGGAGCGGATCGGACAGCCCTCGCAGGCGCTGAGCGTGACGATCCAGCCACCACTGCCGGTCACGGTCGGCCCCGGAGAAGCGCGGGACCTGGCGGTCCTGTTCAGGGCCGAAGACTGCGTGCATGCACCACGGAATTCTGGACTGCCTTTCCTGGAGGTAACCCTCAGTAATGGATTCCAGAAAGAGGATCACAGTTACATCCCCGGCGACCGATATGCCAGGGATCTTTCCGCGGCTCTGACCAGGGCCTGTCCCGAAGATCGAGACACCGCCACCGCCGGCCCGTCATGACCAAAAACCCCCAGAGTCATGGCAAGACAGCAGCCAAGCCGGGGTTTGGTCCTCACCTGTCTCAGGATACGGACACCGCGAAACGGCCCGAATTAACCCCTTCCCCCCGCAGACATCCGCTATGCATTACGCCGTGGCATAACAAGAGAGTCACATCATTGGCCTCAGCCCTCCATAACCCTCGATCCGCCGCCTAGAGTCACGGCCAGTTACCGCGACCGCCGGATTTCTTTCAGTTCGGTTCCCCGCGTTCGACTCGACGCGTCCCACGGGGGACGCGGCGCCAGGAAAGGACTGATCGTGCGTCATCGTCAGCTCATCGCCGTGACCGCCGCCCTCGCCGCGGGCGCCCTCACTCTCACCGCCTGCGGATCCCGCGACGACAAGGGCGGCGCCGCCGACGGCGGCACCACGGTCGTCATCGGCGTCGACGCCCCCCTGACGGGCGACCTCTCCGCGCTCGGCCTCGGCATCAAGAACTCCGCCGACCTCGCCATCAAGCAGGCCAACGAGAAGAACTACGTCAAGGGCGTCACCTTCAAGATCGAAGCCCTCGACGACCAGGCCCAGGCCTCCTCCGGCCAGCAGAACGCCACCAAGCTCACGGCCAACAAGAGCGTCCTCGGCGTCGTCGGCCCGCTGAACTCCTCCGTCTCCGAAGCCATGCAGAAGGTCTTCGACGACGCGAAGCTCGTCCAGATCTCCCCGGCCAACACCAGCCCGTCCCTGACCCAGGGCCCCAAGTGGGCCGAGGGCCAGAAGACCCGCACCTACAAGAGCTACTTCCGCACCGCCACCACGGACGCCATCCAGGGCCCGTACGCGGCGCAGTACCTCTTCAACAAGGCGGGCAAGAAGAAGGTCTTCATCATCGATGACAAGAAGACCTACGGCGCCGGCCTCGCCGGAACCTTCAAGGGCGAGTTCACCAAGCTCGGCGGCGAGGTCGCGGGCGAGGGCCACATCGACCCGGAGTCCAAGGACTTCTCCGCGATCGTGACCCAGGTCCGGTCCTCCGGCGCCGACGTCGTCTACTACGGCGGCGAGTACCCCGCGGCCGGCCCGCTCAGCAAGCAGATCAAGGCCTCCGGCACCAACATCCCGCTCGTCGGCGGCGACGGCATCAAGGACAAGAAGTACGTCGAGCTCGCCGGCGCCACCGCCGCCGGTGACTTCGCCACCTCCGTCGGCGCCCCGGTCGAGAGCCTGCCCTCGGCCAAGGAGTTCATCGACAACTACAAGAAGGCCGGCTACAAGGACGACTACTCCGCCTACGGCGGCTACTCGTACGACTCCACCTGGGCCGTCATCGAGGCCGTCAAGAAGGTCGTCGAAGCCAACAACGGCAAGCTCCCCACCGACGCCCGCGCCAAGGTCCTCGAAGCCGTCCAGAACGTCTCCTTCGACGGCGTGACCGGCAAGGTCGCCTTCGACGAGTACGGTGACGCGACCAACAAGCAGCTCACCGTCTACAAGGTCGAGGGCGACGACTTCAAGGCTGTCGAGTCCGGCACCCTCGGCGGCTGACCACCAACGGCTAGCACGCTGAACCGCTAGCCACCCACCCCTCACTTGCCGCGCGGGGCGCGCACCTCAAGCGCCCCGCGCGGTGTCACATCCGTCGAAAGACTCGGAGGACCTGCGGTGCACGAACTGCCGCAACAGCTGGTCAACGGCCTGCTACTGGGATCCATGTACGGGCTCGTCGCCATCGGCTACACGATGGTCTATGGCATCGTCCAGCTCATCAACTTCGCCCACGGCGAGATCTTCATGATCGGAGGGTTCGGAGCCCTCTGGGTCTGGACGGCTCTCCCCGGCGGCACCACCATGTGGGTCGCCCTGCCCCTCATGCTCATAGGCGCGATCATCGTCGCCACCCTCGTCGCCGTGGCAGCGGAACGCTTCGCATACCGCCCCCTCCGCAACGCGCCACGCCTCGCCCCGCTCATCACCGCCATCGGCCTCTCGATCGTCCTCCAGCAGGCGGTCTGGGCCTGGTACCCCTCCTCCGTGGTCTTCCCCGAGATCTCCGGCGGCCCCTTCCACCTCGGCAGCATCACCATCCAGACCGGTGACGTCTTCCTCCTGATCGCGGCCCCCCTCTCCATGGCCTTCCTCGGCTTCTTCGTCAAGAAGACCCGCAGCGGCCGCGGCATGCAGGCAACCGCCCAGGACCCCGACACCGCCAAGCTGATGGGCATCAACACCGACCGCATCATCATGATGGCGTTCGCCCTCGGAGCGATCTTCGCCGCCATCGGCGCCGTCGCCTACGGCCTCAAGTACGGCGAAGTCAACTTCAAGATGGGCTTCCTGCTCGGCCTCAAGGCCTTCACCGCCGCCGTCCTCGGCGGCATCGGGAACATCTACGGCGCCATGATCGGCGGCCTCGTGCTCGGCCTCGCCGAGACCCTCACCACCGCCTACGTCGCCGAGATCCCCGGCATGCAGCAGCTCGGCGGACAGTCCTGGGGCAACACCTGGGCGTTCGTCCTCCTCATCCTCGTGCTCCTCTTCCGGCCCCAGGGCCTGCTGGGGCAGCGCGTGGCGGACAGGGCGTGAGAACCATGACGACCATCACCGCGGACACCGAAACCGCACAGACCGACACCGTGGCCAAGGGCTTCATCGGCATCCCCGAGAAGACCGCGCGCATCCTCGCCACCGCGGGCGGCACCCTCACCGTCGCCTCCTGCTTCCTGGCCTGGACCTGGACCCCCAAGTACCCCGGCAACCTCACCGTCACCGGCTACCCCGGCGGCCTCCAGTGGCTCGTCCTCATCGGCGGCGCCCTCACCACCCTCTTCGCCCTCGCCTCCTACGGCGTCAAGGGCCTGAGCTGGCTCATCCCCGCAGGCGCCGACGCAGCGATCAAGCTCTCCGCCCTCGCCGCCTTCGCCACCGCCTGGTACACCGGCATCTCCATCTCCACCACCCTCGGCGGCCCGATCAACCTCGAGCCCGGCGGCGGCGTCGCCATGCTCGTCACCCTCGCCGCCCTCATCGGCGCCCTCGCCCTCCCCTTCGAACGCCCCGCGCTCGAAGCCGGCGACCCCGACGACGGCGCCTGGGACCGCTTCAAGCACGACGCCGGCCAGAAGTGGACCACCGTCAAGGCGGCCTTCGCCTCCGGCCCCGTCCGCCCCGCCCGCGCCCTGCCCGCCTGGGCCGAGATCCTGCTGATCGCCGTCGTCCTCGGCCTCGGCCTCGCCGTCTTCACCTACGGCATCACCACCCCGTACCAGGAACTCTTCATCGGCTTCCTGATCACGGCAGCCTTCGGCGCCGCCGCCCTCAACAAGGCCGGCCTGATGGCCCGCGTCACCGCACTCACCACCAAGCACCGCAACGTCGCCCTCGTCGGCGCGTTCGCCGCGGCCGCAGCCTTCCCCCTCACCCAGACCGACGACCAGTACGCGAACCTCGGCGTCAACATCCTGATCTTCGCCACCGTCGCCCTCGGTCTGAACATCGTCGTCGGCCTCACCGGCCTCCTCGACCTCGGATACGTCGCCTTCCTCGGCGTCGGCGCCTACACCGCCGCCCTGGTCTCCGGCTCCCCCAACTCGCCGTTCGGCGTGCACCTGCCCTTCTGGGCCGCACTCCTCGTCGGCGCCGCCGCATCCATGGTCTTCGGCGTCCTCATCGGCGCCCCCACCCTGCGACTGCGCGGCGACTACCTCGCCATCGTCACCCTCGGCTTCGGAGAGATCTTCAGGATCTCGATGAACAACCTCGACGGCGTCTCCGGCCCCGACATCACCAACGGCCCCAACGGCATCGCGAACGTACCGAACGTCGTCCTCTTCGGATTCGACTTCGGCGCACCGCACACCATCGCCGGATTCACCATCGGCCGGTTCGCCAACTACTTCCTGCTGATGCTGCTGATCACGCTCATCGTGGTCCTGGTCTTCCGCCGCAGCGCCGAATCCCGCATCGGCCGCGCCTGGGTCGCCATCCGCGAGGACGAAACCGCCGCCGAAGCCATGGGCATCAACGGCTTCCGCGTCAAGCTCATCGCCTTCGCCCTCGGCGCCACCCTCGCCGGACTCGCCGGAGCCGTCCAGGCACACGTCAACTACACGGTCACCCCCGACCAGTACGTGTTCGCCAACGCCGTCCCGCCGAACTCCGCCTTCCTGCTCGCCGCCGTCGTCCTCGGCGGCATGGGCACCATCTCCGGACCGCTCGTCGGTGGAGCACTGCTCTTCCTGCTCCCCAACAAGCTCCAGTCGCTCGGCGAGTACCAGCTCCTCGCCTTCGGCATCGCACTCGTCATCCTGATGCGCCTGCGTCCCGAGGGCCTCATCCCCAACCGGCGCAACCAGCTTGAGCTCCACAAGGACCTCGAAGCGCCCACAGTCCTCAGCAAGGCAGGGGCCTGACCCATGACGACCACCACCACCGCCGTCGCGGCGGAGACCGTCCTGGACGCACGCGGCGTCACGATGCGGTTCGGCGGCCTCACCGCTGTCAAGAACGTCGACCTCACCGTCAAGAGCGGCGAGATCGTCGGCCTCATCGGCCCCAACGGCGCCGGCAAGACCACCTTCTTCAACTGCCTCACCGGCCTCTACATCCCCACCGAGGGTGAAGTCCGGTACAAGGGCACGGTCCTGCCCCCCAAGTCCTACAAGGTCACCGCGGCCGGCATCGCCCGCACCTTCCAGAACATCCGTCTCTTCAACAACATGACGGTCCTGGAAAACGTCCTCGTGGGCCGCCACACCCGCACCCGCGAAGGCCTCTGGTCCGCCCTCCTGCGCCTGCCCGGCTTCCACAAGGAAGAAGCCGCCAGCCGCGAGAAGGCCATGGAGCTGCTCGAGTTCATCGGCCTCGCACACAAGGCCGAACACCTCGCCCGCAACCTCCCCTACGGCGAACAGCGCAAGCTGGAGATCGCCCGCGCCCTCGCCAGCGACCCCGGACTCATCCTCCTGGACGAGCCCACCGCCGGCATGAACCCGCAGGAGACCCGGGCCGCCGAAGAACTCATCTTCGCCATCCGGGACCAGGGCATCGCCGTCCTCGTCATCGAGCACGACATGCGCTTCATCTTCAACCTCTGCGACCGCGTCGCCTGCCTCGTCCAGGGCGAGAAGCTCATCGAAGGCACCGCCGCCGAGGTCCAGGGAGACGAACGCGTCATCGCCGCCTACCTCGGCGAGCCCTTCGACGGAGCCCCCGGGGCCGAGGAAGCCGCCGAGGTCGAAGCTGCCGAAGCCCACGGCGAGGCGCAGAGCACCACCAGCACGGACGGAGAGACCCAGTGACCGCACTCCTGGAGGTCGAGGACCTCCGCGTCGCCTACGGCAAGATCGAAGCCGTCAAGGGAATCTCCTTCAGCGTCAACGAGGGCGAGATCGTCACCCTCATCGGCACCAACGGCGCCGGCAAGACCACCACGCTGCGGACCCTCTCCGGCCTCATCAAGCCCAAGGGCGGCCAGATCAAGTTCCAGGGCAAGTCCCTGAAGAAGATCCCCGCCCACAACATCGTCTCGCTCGGACTCGCCCACTCCCCCGAGGGGCGGCACATCTTCCCGCGGATGACGATCGAGGACAACCTGCTCCTCGGCGCCTTCCTCCGCAAGGACAAGGAAGGCATCGCCAAGGACGTCCAGCGCGCCTACGACCTCTTCCCGATCCTGGGAGAGCGCCGCAAGCAGGCCGCCGGCACCCTCTCCGGCGGCGAGCAGCAGATGCTGGCCATGGGCCGCGCGCTCATGTCCCAGCCGAAGCTGCTGATGCTCGACGAGCCCTCCATGGGCCTGTCGCCGCTCATGATGCAGAAGATCATGGCGACCATCGCCGAGCTGAAGGCCTCCGGCACGACCATCCTCCTGGTCGAGCAGAACGCCCAGGCCGCGCTGTCCCTGGCCGACCAGGGCCACGTCATGGAGATCGGCAAGGTCGTCCTGTCCGGCCCGGGCCGCGAGCTCCTCGTCAACGAGGACGTCCGCAAGGCCTACCTCGGCGAGGACTGACCCTCCCCTCCCTTCAGTACGCGTGAGGCCCGTCTCCCCTCGGGGGGAGACGGGCCTCACGTCGTACGGGCGCTTCTTGCTTCCTACTTCCCGCTTTCCTTCTTCTTCGCCTCGGCGTCCTCGATGACCACCTCGGCGACCTGCTGCATGGACATCCGGCGGTCCATGGACGACTTCTGGATCCACCGGAACGCGGCGGGCTCGGTCAGGCCGTACTGGGTCTGCAGGATGCTCTTGGCCCGGTCGACGAGCTTGCGGGTCTCCAGCCGCTGGGAGAGGTCGGCGACCTCCTTCTCCAGCGCCCGCAGCTCCGCGAAGCGGGACACGGCCATCTCGATGGCGGGCACGACGTCGCTCTTGCTGAACGGCTTCACGAGGTACGCCATCGCGCCGGCGTCCCGCGCCCGCTCGACGAGGTCGCGCTGCGAGAACGCGGTGAGCATGAGCACGGGGGCGATGGACTCCTCCGCGATCTTCTCGGCGGCGGAGATCCCGTCCAGCACGGGCATCTTCACGTCGAGGATGACGAGGTCGGGCCGGTGCTCACGCGCGAGCTCCACGGCCGTCTGCCCGTCGCCGGCCTCGCCGACGACGGAGTACCCCTCCTCTTCGAGCATCTCTTTGAGGTCGAGACGGATGAGCGCCTCGTCCTCGGCGATGACGACGCGGGTCGTCAGCGGCGGAACGTGCGAGTGGTCGGCGTCGGGCGTGGGCGTCGACTCGTGCTCGGCGGTCACGGGGGCTCCTCTTTGCGGGGCTCTGCTGCTTGGATGAGCCTACCTAGCAGCGAAGCCGCATGGTCACCCGGTACACTCCGACGAGCAACCCTGCCGGGTTGGTGGAATGGCATACACGGATGTCTCAAACACATCTGCCCGTGAGGGCTTGCGGGTTCGAGTCCCGCACCCGGCACCGTCCGAAAAGCGGACGTTCACCTTCGCGTGAACGTTCGCTTTTTTGCTACGTACCGCCAGCGCACGTCACTCACAGTGGCTACATGGAGTTCCACAGCCTGGAAGTACGCCAAACGGCCCTCTCACTGCTGCGCGGGGGCACAAGCAATGCGGTAGTGGCTCGCCGACTCAACGTGCCCCTGGGGACCGTCGGCTACTGGAAGCACATGGACAGGGCCAAGCGTGGCGAGTGTCCCGGCCCTCACCGTCCGGATTGCCACCGCTGCGACGGCAGCCCGCTCGATACACAGGCATACGCCTACCTACTCGGCCTCTACCTGGGGGACGGCCACATAAGCCACTACTCAGGCCACCGGGTACCCAACCTCATGGTCACCTGCGACGACCACTGGCCCGGGCTCATGGATGCAGCCGCGGAGGCCATGCGCCAAGTGTTCCCCTCCAACCAGGTTTGCCGCGTCCGCAAGACCGGTTGCCACAACGTGAAGGTCTACTCGAAGCACGTCACGTGCCTCTTCCCTCAGCATGGGCCCGGCAGGAAGCACGAGCGGCGCATCGCCTTGGAAGCCTGGCAGCAGGAGATCGTCGACGCCCACCCCTGGGCGTTCCTCCGCGGACTCATCCACTCCGACGGGTGTCGGATCACCAACTGGACCACCCGGGTCGTCGCCGGCGAGCGGAAGCGCTACGAGTACCCCCGCTACTTCTTCACGAACAAGTCCGACGACATCCGGAAGCTCTGCATGGACACCCTCACCAAGGTCGGCGTCCAGTGGACGATCCTGGCCCGGGGCAGCGACCCGTTCAACGTGTCCATCGCACGCAAGGAGTCCGTCGCACTGATGGACGCCCACATCGGCCCCAAGTACTAGGTTGAGGTCAGAGGCGACCGAGAAGGGGATGTGCGATGAGCGAGAAGGCCCGGAAGTTGTTCGACGCGCTGGATCTGAACCACGACGGGCAGCTGACCCGCGCGGAGGTGATCTCGGCGTTGCGGTCGAAGGGGCCGACGCTGGCCGCGCAGGGGGATCTGCCGTTCTGGGCGCTCGGGAATGAGGACGTGTCGTCGGCGTTCTTCGATGCGGCGGATGCGAACGGGGACGCGGTGCTGTCGTTCGAGGAGTTCGAAGCCGTGGTCGACCGCCGGTTCGGCTGGTAGGCCCCCCTAGGGGCGGCGCGTCAAGCCCTCCAGGACGGTCGCGACGTGGGCTTCGGCGTCCGCCGGGTCGAGGGGGGCGTGGGCGACGAGGAGGCGGTACCAGAAGGGGCCGAAGACGAGGTCCGTGGCGTGGTCGAGGTCGGTCGTGCCGGGGAGTTCTTCGCGGGTGATGGCGCGGCGGAGGAGGGTGGCCACGACTTCGCGGCGGGTGGCGACCCACGCGCGGAAGGGTTCGGCGAAGGCGGGGTCGAGCTGGGCTTCGGCCATGAGGCCGGTGAGGGCCTTGGTGCGGACGGGGTCGCGGCCGATGCGGTAGAGGTCGGTGACGAAGGTGGTGAGGTCGTCGGCGAGGGTGCCCGTGTCGGGTTCGGGGACGCGGGTGGCGGTTTCGTGGGCGTAGGCGTCCATGACGAGGGCCGGCTTGGACTTCCACCAGCGGTAGACGGTGCTCTTGGCGACGTTGGCGCGTTTGGCGACGCCTTCGATGGTGAGGGCGCCGTAGCCGTTTTCGACGAGTAGGGCCGCTGTGGCTTCGAGGACGGAGTGGTGGGCGTCTTCGTTGCGGAGGCGTCCGCCCGTTCGGGGCGTCGGGTTCTGGGGAGTGGTTGACACGGGATCACGATAGCCCTACCTTTAATCGAAACGCTGCGTAGCGTTTCGATTGATGGATGGATCGGTCTCAGGGGGAGAGTCATGAGCAGGATCGTGATCGCGCACGGGTTCGGGATGAGCAGTGGGGAGCACTGGTACGGGTCCGTGGTGCGGGAGCTGGCCGGCGAGGGGCACGAGGTGCGGGTGCCGGACTTCCCGGAGCCGTTCGCGCCGGACGCCGAGGCGTGGCTGAAGGGGTTGCGGGCGGAGACGGAGGGGGCTCCGGCCTCGGAGACCGTGCTGGTGGGTCACAGCCTGGGCGGGGTGAATGTGCTGCGGCTGCTGCAGGAGCACGACACGGAGGCCGAGGGGGCTTTTGCGGGGGTGGTGTTCGTCGCGTCGATGAATGCCGAGGTGGGCTATGACGCGTTGGCGCCGTTCTTCTCGCCGGAGTTCGACTGGGCGAAGATCCGTGGTGCGGCGCGGGGGTTCCGGGTGTTGCATGCGGCTGATGACCCGGTGACCGGGGAGAGGACCTCGGAGCACGTCATGCGGTTCGTGACGGAGCTGGGGGCGACGGCGAGGGTGACCGCGTCGGGCGGGCATTTCCCGAGTACGGGAGTGAATCTGCCGGAGTTGCCCGACGCGGTGCGTCTCATACGTGAGGTGCTGTAGCGGCCGCATGCTTGGCGCGGCCGCGCGCCTAGCGGACGGGGTCGCCGATGTGGTGGATGCGGACCAGGTTGGTGGAGCCGGAGACGCCGGGGGGTGAGCCGGCGGTGATGACGACGGTGTCGCCGGGGATGCAGCGGCCGATGCGGAGGAGTTCTTCTTCGACCTGGGCGACCATCGCGTCGGTGGAGTCGACGTGGGGGCCGAGGAAGGTTTCCACGCCCCAGGTGAGGTTGAGCTGGGAGCGGGTGGCCGGGTCGGGGGTGAAGGCGAGGAGGGGGATGGGTGAGCGGTAGCGGGAGAGCCGGCGGACGGTGTCGCCGCTCTGGGTGAAGGCGACGAGGAACTTGGCGTCGAGGAAGTCGCCCATTTCGGCGGCGGCTCGGGCGACGGCTCCGCCTTGGGTGCGGGGCTTGTTGCGCTCGGTGAGGGGCGGGAGGCCCTTGGCGAGGATGTCCTCTTCGGCGGCTTCGACGATGCGGGACATGGTGCGGACGGTCTCGATGGGGTATTTGCCGACGCTGGTTTCGCCGGAGAGCATGACGGCGTCGGTGCCGTCGATGATGGCGTTGGCGACGTCGGAGGCTTCGGCGCGGGTGGGCCGGGAGTTGTCGATCATCGAGTCGAGCATTTGGGTCGCGACGATGACGGGTTTGGCGTTGCGCTTGGCGAGCTTGACGGCGCGCTTCTGGACGATCGGGACCTGTTCCAGGGGCATTTCGACGCCGAGGTCGCCGCGGGCGACCATGATTCCGTCGAAGGCGGCGACGATGTCATCGATGTTCTCGACGGCCTGGGGCTTTTCGATCTTGGCGATGACGGGGAGGCGGCGGTCTTCCTCGTCCATGATGCGGTGGACGTCTTCGATGTCGCGGCCGCTGCGGACGAAGGAGAGGGCGATGACGTCGGCGCCGATGCGCAGGGCCCAGCGGAGGTCTTCGATGTCCTTGTCGGAGAGTGCGGGGACGGAGACGGCTACGCCGGGGAGGTTGAGGCCCTTGTTGTCGGAGACCATGCCGCCTTCGACGACGGTGGTGTGGACGCGGGGGCCGTCGACTGCGGTGACTTCGAGGGTGACGCGGCCGTCGTCGACGAGGATGCGTTCGCCGGTGGTGACGTCGGCGGCGAGGCCTTTGTAGGTGGTGCCGCAGGTGTGGCGGTCGCCTTCGTGGTCTTCGACGGTGATGGTGAACTCGTCACCGCGTTCAAGGAGTACGGGTCCTTCGCGGAAGCGGCCGAGGCGGATCTTCGGGCCTTGAAGGTCGGCGAGGATGCCGACGCTGCGGCCGGTCTCGTCCGAGGCCTTGCGTACGCGCTGGTAGCGCTCCTCGTGTTCGGCGTAGGTGCCGTGGCTGAGGTTGAAGCGGGCGATGTCCATGCCGGCTTCGACCAGGGCTTTGATCTGGTCGTATGAGTCGGTGGCGGGGCCCAGGGTACATACGATTTTCGCTCGGCGCATGGGGCGAGCGTATTCCCCTACTTAGGAGTAGGTAATCGCTTCCGGGTGTCCACTCAACAACCTTTAAGCAAAAGGTTGTTGACAACTGTTGAATGTGCATGGGGGTGCTCTGATGAGCACCCCCGGAGCGCCGAATTCAGGGTCTGTTCAGAGCTGTGGAGGGGTCATGGTGAAGCGGGCGTTCACCTGGGCGTAGACGGTCTGGCGCTGGGGTTCGAGGTCGAGGGGCGGGGGGCCGGCGTCTTCGGTGGCGCTGAAGGCCATGGTGCGCATTCCGGCGCCGGGGGCGGCGGGGAAGGGGGTGGCGTTCTCGGCGCCGAGGTCGGCGAGTTCGACGAGGGCGGCGAGCTGGGCGCCGAGGGCTTCGGCGTATTCGCGGGCGCGCTGGACGGCTTCGAGTACGGCTTGGCGGCGGGCTTGGCCGTGGGCGGGTGAGGTGGGGCGCAGGGCCCACCAGGGGCCGTCGACCTGGGTGAGTTCGAGGTCGGCGAGGCGGGTGGTGAGTTCGCCGAGGGTGGTGAAGTCGCTGAGTTCGGCGGTGATGTGGACGCGGCCGTGGTAGGCGCGGATGCGTTCGGCGCGGCCGTGGCGGGTGAGTTCGGGGGTGATGGAGAAGGAGCCGGTTTCGAGTTTTTCGACGGGTTCGCCGTAGCTCTTGATGAGGTCGAGGACGGTGTTGTTGCGTCGGGTGAGGTCTTCGAGGGCTGTGCGTCGGTCGGTGCCGCGGGCGCTGACGGTGATGCCGATGCGGGCGATTTCGGGGTCGACTTCGAGGCGGGCTTCGCCGCGGACTGCTACGCGGGGGACTTCGGGGGTTCCGTAGGGCTGGTGCGGTGCGTCCTGGGTCATGGTTTCACTGTCGCACTGCGGCCGGTGGGGGTGTGGTCATCGGATCGAAACCTGGTGGGGGTGTTGCGGCTTGTTACTCGTGGGTCAGAATCTACGCGCGTTGTTCACGCCTCAAAAGGGGAGATGGCATGGCGTTCGACCGCAGGACTTTTCTGGGGACCACGGCTGCGACGGGTGCGGCTGTGGCGTTGACGGGGGCCACGAGCACCCCGGCCGCCGCGCAGTCGGCGGGCAGTTCGGCCGGTTCGGCCGGTGTGCGGACGTACTCGTTCACGGTGATGGGTACGACCGACTTGCACGGGAATGTCTTCAACTGGGACTACTTCACGGACAAGGAGTTCGACGACAAGGCGCACAACGACGTGGGTCTGGCGAAGATCTCCACGCTGGTGGAGCAGGTGCGTGCGGAGAAGGGGCGGCGCAACACGCTGCTGATCGACGCGGGTGACACGATCCAGGGCACGCAGTTGTCGTACTACTACGCCAAGGTGGATCCGATCACCGCGCGGCGGGGTCCGGTGCATCCGATGGCGCAGGCGATGAATGCGATCGGGTATGACGCGGCGGCGCTGGGGAACCACGAGTTCAATTATGGGATTCCGGTGCTGCGGAAGTTCGAGGAGCAGTGTGATTTCCCGCTGCTGGGGGCGAACGCGCTGGATGCGAAGACGCTGCGGCCGGCGTTCGCGCCGTACAGCATGCACTGTCTGCGGACTCCGCACGGGCGTGATGTGAAGGTGGCGGTGCTGGGGCTGACGAACCCGGGGATCGCGCTGTGGGACAAGGCGAACGTGCAGGGGAAGATGACGTTCCCGGGGCTGGAGGAGCAGGCGGCGAAGTACGTGCCGCGGTTGCGTTCGATGGGTGCGGACGTGGTGATCGTGTCGGCGCATTCGGGGTCGAGCGGGACGTCTTCGTACGGGGACCAGTTGCCGTACATCGAGAACGCGGCGGCTCTGGTGGCGGAGCAGGTGCCGGGGATCGACGCGATCCTGGTGGGGCACGCGCACACGGAGATTCCCGAGTACCGGGTGAAGAACAAGGCTTCCGGCAAGGACGTGGTGCTGTCGGAGCCGCTGAAGTGGGGGCAGCGGCTGACGCTGTTCGACTTCGAGCTGTCGTGGTCGCGGGGCCGCTGGTCGGTGGAGAAGGTCGCGGCGAAAGTGTTGAACTCGAACACGGTCGCCGAGGACCCGAAGATCACGGGGTTGCTGGAGGACGAGCACCGCAAGGTCGTGGCGTATGTGAACCAGGTGATCGGTACGTCGACGCAGGCGATGTCCTCGGCTGAGGGGCCGGTGAAGGACGTGGCGATCATCGATCTGATCAACCACGTGCAGGCGGAGACGGTGAAGGGGGCGCTGGCCGGTACGGAGTGGGCGGCGCTGCCGGTGCTGTCGCAGGCGTCGTGTTTCTCGCGGACGGCGGCGATACCGGCCGGGCAGGTGACGATCCGGGACGCGGCGGGCCTGTACCCGTTCGAGAACACGCTGGAGGCGCGGCTGCTGACCGGCGCCCAGTTGAAGGACTACCTGGAGTATTCGGCGAAGTACTTCGTGCGGACGGCTCCGGGTGAGGCGGTGGATCCGGCGAAGCTGACGAACGCGGAGGGGACGCCGGACTACAACTACGACGCGGTGTACGGGCTGTCGTACGAGATCGACATTGCGCAGCCGGCGGGTTCGCGGATCTCGGGGTTGTCGTTCCAGGGGAAGGCGTTGGATCCGGCGGCGCGGTTCGTGCTGGCGGTGAACAACTACCGGGCCTCGGGTGGCGGGAACTTCCCGCATGTGCCGGGTGCGCGGCAGTTGTGGGCGAACTCGGACGAGATCCGGAACACGATCATCACGTGGGTGAAGGCGAAGGGGACGGTGGATCCGACGCAGTTCGCGTCGGTGGACTGGCGGCTGACGCGGGCCGGTACGCCGGTCTTCTAGGGGCCGGTCGTGTGTGTGCGGGGCCGGGGTCCGCGGTGGTGGGCTTCCGGCCCCGTCGGCGTGTTCAGAGGACGGTGTGGACGAGGTGGGCGGGGACGGCGGCGTCGAGGGCTGCGATGAGGCGTGCGCCGTGCTTGACCTGCTGTGGGTGGAGGTCCAGGTCGCAGCCGCAGCCGGTGAGCACGGTGCGGGTGTCGCCGTCGCGGATCATGAGTGCGATCTCGTTGAAGACGATGTCGTGCTCGTCGTCGTTGCCGTCGCGGCAGACGATGCCCCAGGGGGTGAGGACGTAGTGTCCGCGTGCGTTGCGGCGGGTGTCGCGCGGCGTAGGCGGGGCATCGGGAAGACGGTGCCGGGGGTGGCGGGGCCTTCGGTGCGCCAGCAGTCGGAGTTGCGCAGGCCGGTGCCGCGGGGGCCTTCCAGGCGGGGGTGGGTCTGGTGGGGGACGACGAGGACGGCGTCGGTGAGGGCCTGTTCCAGGTAGTGGCGTACGTCTTGTGGGGTGACGGCTTGGAGGCGTTCGAGGAGGGTGCGGTCGTCGAGGTAGGGGGTGCCGAAGAGTTCTGCGGCGACGGCGCGTTCGAGGCTGTTCCAGTGGCCTGCGATGTAGTCGTGTTCGGCGCGGACCTGGGCGGTGAATGCGTCGAGTTCGGTCTGGTCGGGGCCTTCGCGGGTGAGGCGGCGGGTTTCGGACCAGAGGGTTTCCGCGGCTTCTTCGGCGTGTCCTTCGACGGTGTCGAGGAGGAGGACGCGGTCCTGGGTGAGGCGGTCGCGGATGAAGTAGTGGCCGGTGACGCTGTTGCTGATGCCGAGGCGGTCGCGGGCGGTGCGTTCGACGCGGCGGCGCAGGGTCATGAGGGCGGTGATGGCGGGGGCCGAGGAGGCGCCCGAGGTGAGGAGCAGGGAGACGGTGTCGACGGGCCGGTGCTGCCAGGAGCGGCCGGCTCGGGTGCGGGGGGTGGTGCGCTGGGGTGGGGGGCCTTCGGGGAGGGGGAGGGTGAGTCCTTGGGGTATGGGGCCGTCGAGGGCGAGGACGGCGTTGCCGCGGGTGAAGTGGGTGGCGGCGTGTGCGTGGACCGTGTCGGGGGTGAGGCGGGTGTACATGTCGCCGTTGTGGTGGAGGGCGAGGCCGTAGGAGTGGGGGCCGAAGCGGGCTCCGAGGGGTGCGACGGCCTGGTGTTCGGGTATCAGGGCGCCGTCGATGCCGAGCAGGCGGGCGGTGTGTTCGGTGCGGTGCAGCGGTAGGTCGGACAGGGTGCGGCAGACGGTGTGCAGGAAGTCGGCGACGGCTTCGGGGGTGCCGGCGGCGTGGAAGCGGGTTTCCTCCGCGTGGACGGTGGATCCGTACTGGTGGAGGCGTGGGCCGGTCTCGTTCATGACGAGGGCTTCGATGAGACGGGTGACGCCCATGGTGGGGGCGGTTTCGTCCCGGATGCCGCACCCGAAGGCGAGCATGGCGGTGAGGGTGCCGGGGGTGCTGCTCGACAGGAGGGTGACTCCGTCGACGGTGCTTCGCTGCATGGCGGCGACCCTAGCGCCGGGGTGCGGGTGGGCCGCCGGGGGGTCGGGTCAGGGGTGTTCGACGAGGGGGAGCAGGTCGATGGTGGGGCGTGGCCGGGTGTGTTCGCGCTGTTCGAGGCCGAAGGTGGTGAAGGCGGTGCGGGTGGGCTGGGGGTAGGGGTCTTTGCCGGTGAGGGTGTTGAGGATGGCGGCGCTGCGCCAGGCGGCGAGGCCGAGGTCGGGGGCTCCGACGCCGTGGGTGTGGCGTTCGCCGTTCTGGACGAAGATGCTGCCGGTGACGCTGGGGTCGAGGATCATCCGGTGGCGGTCGTCGATGCGGGGGCGTCCTGAGGAGTCCTTGCGCAGGTAGGGGTCGAGGCCTGCGAGGAGCCGGGTCAGGGGGCGTTCCTGGTAGCCGGTGGCGAGGACGACGGCGTCGGTGGTGAGGCGGGAGCGGGTGCCCTGGTCGATGTGTTCGAGGTGGAGTTCCACCTTGGTGGTGGCGACGCGGCCGGCGGTGCGGACGCTGACGCCGGGGGTGAGGACGGCGTCGGGCCAGCCGCCGTGGAGGGTGCGGCGGTAGAGCTCTTCGTGGATGGCGGCGATGGTGTCGGCGTCGATGCCTTTGTGGAGTTGCCATTGGGCGGGGACGAGGCGGTCGCGTACGGGTTCGGGGAGGGCGTGGAAGTAGCGGGTGTAGTCGGGGGTGAAGTGTTCGAGGCCGAGCTTGGAGTACTCCATGGGGGCGAAGGAGGGGGTGCGGGCGAGCCAGGTGAGGCGTTCGCGGCCGGTGGGGCGGGCGCGCAGGAGGTCGAGGAAGACTTCGGCGCCGGACTGGCCTGATCCGATGACGGTGACGTGGTCGGCGCCGAGGATGCGCTGTCGGTTGTCGAGGTAGTCGGCGCTGTGGATGACGGGGACGGTGGGGGCTTCGGCGAGGGGGCGCAGGGGTTCGGGGACGTAGGGGGCGGTGCCGATGCCGAGGGCGAGGTTGCGGGTGTAGGTGCGGCCGAGGGCTTCGGCTTCGCCGTCGGTGTCGATCTGGGTGAAGTCGACTTCGAAGAGGTCGCGTTCGGGGTTCCAGCGGACGGCGTCGACTTGGTGGCCGAAGTGGAGTCCGGGGAGGCGGCCGGCGACCCAGCGGCAGTAGGCGTCGTATTCGGCGCGCTGGATGTGGAACTGCTCGGCGAAGTAGAAGGGGAAGAGCCGTTCCTTGTGCTTGAGGTAGCTGAGGAAGCTCCAGGGGCTGGTGGGGTCGGCGAGGGTGACGAGGTCGGCGAGGAAGGGGACTTGGAGGGTGGCTCCGTCGATGAGGAGTCCGGGGTGCCAGCGGAAGTCGCGGCGCTGGTCGTAGAAGGCGGTGGCGAGTTCGCCGGCTCCTTGGTTCGGGAGGCCGTGGGCGAGGGCGGCGAGGGAGAGGTTGAAGGGTCCGATGCCGATTCCGACGAGGTCGTGGGGTGCATCGAGCTGGGCGGTCATCGGCGGGTGCTGCCTTCCAGGAGGGTGATGAGGGTGTCCAGGTCCCTCGCCGTGGTGTGGGGGTTGAGCAGGGTGGCTTTGAGCCAGAGCCGGCCGTCGGCGCGGGTGCGGCCGAGGACGGCGCGGCCTTGGTGGAGGAGGGTGCGGCGCAGGGTGGCGATGTCCTCGTCGGTGGCGTGGGTGGGCCGGAAGAGGACGGTGCTGATGGTGGGGGGTGCGTGGAGTTCGAAGCGGGGGTGGGCGTCGAGGAGCCGGGCGAGCTGGTGGGCGAGTGCGCAGGTGTGGTCGATGAGGTCGACGAGGCCGTCGCGGCCCAGTGCGCGCAGGGTGGCGGCGATTTTGAGGGCGTCGGGGCGGCGGGTGGTGCGCAGGGAGCGGCCGAGGAGGTCGGGCAGGCCGGCTTCGGTGTCGTCGGTGGCGTTGAGGTAGTCGGCCTGGTGGGCGAGGGGGGTGAGCAGGGCGGTGTCGGGGACGACGAGGAGTCCTGCGGCGACGGGCTGCCAGCCGAGTTTGTGGAGGTCGACGGTGAGGGAGTGGGCGCGGCCGAGTCCGGCGAGTTTGTGGCGGTGGGTGGGGCTGAGGGCGAGTGGTCCCCCGTAGGCGGCGTCGATGTGGAGGTCGGCGCCGTGGCGGTCGCAGAGGTCGGCGATGTGTGGGAGGGGGTCGATGAGTCCTGCGTCGGTGGTGCCGGCGGTGGCGGTGACGAGGGTGGGGCCGGGGGTGGTGGCGAGGGCTTCGGCGAGGGTGGCGGGGTCGAGGGTGCCGGTGGGGGTGGGCAGGGAGGTGGCGGGTGGGAGGCCGAGGAGCCAGGCGGCGCGGGGGATGGAGTGGTGGGCGTTGGCGCCGTGCAGGACGGTGAGGTGGGGGCCGTGGCGTTCGCGGGCGAGGAGGAGGGCGAGCTGGTTGGCTTCGGTGCCGCCGGTGGTGACGAGGGCGTCGGCGTGGGGGGTGTCGTAGAACTCGGCGGCGAGCGTGCGGGTGAGGAGTGCTTCGATCGCGGAGGCGGCGGGGGCCTGGTCCCAGGAGTCGAGGGAGGGGTTCAGGGCGGTGGCGGCGAGGTCCGCGGCGGTCGCGACGGCGAGGGGCGGGCAGTGCAGGTGGGCGGCGCAGAGGGGTTCGGCGGGGTCGGCGGCGCCTGCGGCGAGGGTGCGGACGAGGGTGGTGAGGGCTTCGTGCGGGCCGGTGCCGTGGTCGGGCAGTACGTCGCCGAGTGCGGCGGTGACGCGGGCGGTGACGGTGTCGGGGCCGCCGGGTGGGAGGGGGCCGCCGCGTTCCTTCGCGCCGGTGGTCAGGGCGGTGAGGACGGTGTCGAGGAGGGGGCGGAGGGATTGCGCGCCGGTGGCTCCGCCGGCGAGCGGTGGTCTTCCGGGTCCGGGCGGCGCGGTCATGGCGGTGTCCTCACGGGAATGGGGGCGGCGGGGGCCGGCCCTGTCGTGGGGGCACCTGGCGGGGCGGTGCTGCGGTGGCAGCCGGTGCCCGACGGGTACAACGATCAGACCCGAATGGGGTAACCGCCGGGGTTTTTCCGGGTTTTGTTTGGCCAGTTCCCTCCGGGGGTGGGTGATGGGTGGGCGGGTGCGGGGGCCGCTGCGCGGAGCTGGTCCCCGCCCCGCCCTTTCTCCGTTTCCCGGGGGGCTAGTTCGTGCGGACCCGGAGGGCTCGGGCGAGGTCGTCGAGCTGGTCGATCAGTTTGCGGCGGAGCAGGGGGAGGATGTCCGGGCTTTCCAGGCAGGTGTGGCCGGCCTGGAGGTTGGAGTCGTCGATGGCGTAGACGGGGAAGGCCCAGCGGCCGGCGGCTTCGGCGATGGCGGGGCCGCGGCGGGCGCCGAGGGCTACGGCCTCGGGGTAGTAGCGGGGTACGTATTCCCGTACGAGGTCGGTCTGTTCGGGCTGCCAGAAGCCTTGGGCGGTGGCGCTGAAGAGGTAGTTGGACAGGGTGTCGTCGTGGAAGAGGCGGTTCCAGGCGGCGGCCTTGGCTTCGGGGGTGGGCAGCGCGGCGCGGCAGCGGGCCGCGCCTTCCTGGCCGGTGGCGCTGGGGTCGGCGGCCAGTGCGGCGTCGATGGCGGTTTCGTCGACGGCGCCGAGTACGGAGAGCCGGGCGAGGATGCGCCAGCGCAGTTCGGGGTCGAGTTCGGGGCCGCCGGGGACGGAGTCGTCGGCGAGCCAGGCGGCGATGGTGTCGGGCTGGGTGGCGCTGTCGACGAGGGTGCGTACGGCGGTCAGTCGCAGGCCGGGTTCCGAGCCGTCTTCGGTGCGGCGCAGCAGGTCGCGGGCGATGGTCGTGAGGGTGGCGAGGGCGGCGGTGCGCTGTTCGGGGGCGAGGTAGCGGACGGCGATCTGGGTGCGGGCGAAGGTGATGACGCCTTGGACGATGGCGAGGTCGTGTTCCTCGGGGAGGTGTGCCTCGGCGGTGGTGAGGTAGTCGTGCGGGTCGAGTTCGCCGTCGCGGACCATGTCGCGCAGGGAGTTCCAGACGACGGCGCGGGTGAGCGGGTCGGGGATGCCGGAGAGGCCCCGCAGGACGGTTTCGACGGAGGTTTCGTCGAGGCGGACCTTGGCGTAGGTGAGGTCGGTGTCGTTGAGGAGGAGGAGTGCGGGGCGCGGGCCGCTGACGGAGAGGACCTCGTCGGAGGGGATGTCGAGGTGGAGGAGTTCGGTGCGTTCCAGGGCGCGGCCGTCGGCGGAGTCGCGGTCGTAGACGCCGACGGCGATGTGGTGGGGGCGGGTGCCGGTGCGGTCGATGGTGAGGGTCCAGCCGGCGGGGGTCTCGGGGTTCTCCTCGATCTCCGGGGTGAGGGTGTCGATGCCGGTGGTGCGCAGCCAGATGTCGGCCCAGGCGTGGACGTCGCGTTCGGTGTGGGCGGCGAGGGAGTTGACGAAGTCGGCGAGGGAGGCGTTGGCGAACTTGTGGCGGGCGAAGTGGGTGTTGATGCCGGCGAGGAAGTCCTTTTCGCCGAGCCAGGCGACGAGTTGGCGGAGGGCGGAGGCGCCCTTGGCGTAGGAGATGCCGTCGAAGTTGAGGAGGGCGGAGGCGGTGTCGGGGACGTCGTCGGGGTCGGGGGCTACGGGGTGGGTGGAGGGGCGCTGGTCGGCGTCGTAGCCCCAGGCCTTGCGGGTGACGCCGAAGTCGGTCCAGGTGTCGGTGAAGCGGGTGGCTTCGGTGAGGGTCTGGTAGCCCATGTATTCGGCGAAGGATTCGTTGAGCCAGATGTCGTCGAACCAGGCGAGGGTGACGAGGTCGCCGAACCACATGTGGGCCATTTCGTGGGCGATGACCATGGCGCGGGTCTGGCGTTCGGTGTCGGTGACGGCGGAGCGGTAGATGAACTCGTCGCGGAAGGTGACGAGTCCGGGGTTCTCCATGGCGCCGGCGTTGAACTCGGGTACGAAGGCCTGGTCGTAGGAGTCGAAGGGGTAGGGCTCGGTGAACTTCTCCTGGTAGCGGTCGAAGCAGGCCTTGGTGATGGACAGGATCTCTTCGGCGTCGGTGTCCATGTGGGGGGCGAGGGACTGGCGGCAGTGGATGCCGAAGGGCAGGCCGGCGTGCCGGGTGTGGATGCTGTGCCAGGGGCCTGCGGCGACGGCGGCGAGGTAGGTGGAGATGAGGGGGGTGGGGGCGGAGTGCCAGGTGCCGGCGGCGGGCCGGTCCGCGTCGGCGGCGCGTTCGCCGGTGCGGGTGGTGATGCCGTTGGCGAGGACCGTCCAGTGCTCGGGGGCGGTGACGGTGAACTCGAAGACGGCCTTGAGGTCGGGCTGGTCGAAGGCCGCGAAGACGCGCTGGACGTCGTCCATGAACATCTGGCTGTAGACGTACGTCTCGCCGTCGGCGGGGTCGGTGAAGCGGTGGAGGCCTTCGCCGGTGCGGGAGTAGCGCATGCGGGTGTCGATGCGCAGCTCGTGGGGGCCTTCGGTGAGGCCGGCGAGGGGGAGGCGGTTGTCCTGGAGGGTGGTGACGGGGAGGGGCTCGCCGTCCAGGAGGGCCGATTTCAGGTGTTCGGGCTTGAGTTCTACGAAGGTGTCGCCCGCGCTGCGTGCGGTGAAGCGGATGTCGACGCTGGAGTCGAAGGTTTCGTCGCCGGTGGTGAGGTCGAGGGTGACGGCGTAGTGGTGGACGTCGAGGAGCTGGGCTCGGGTTCGCGCTTCGTTGCGCGTCAGTGCGGACATGGGGCCCATGCTGCCGCAGCGGGCAGTCGGACCCCAGTCACCCGCTCGGACGGCGTCCGCTACTTGTCGTCTTCGCCCGCGGCGATCGTCTCGTGGTGGCGGATGACCTCGGCGATGATGAAGTTGAGGAGTTTCTCGGCGAAGGCCGGGTCGAGTTTGGCGTTCTCGGCGAGCTGGCGCAGTCGGGTGATCTGAGCGGCTTCGCGGCCCGGGTCGGCCGGGGGCAGCTGGTGGCGGGCCTTGAGGTGGCCGACCTGCTGGGTGCACTTGAAGCGCTCGGCGAGCATGTGGACCACGGCCGCGTCGATGTTGTCGATGCTGTCCCGGAGGCGGGCGAGTTCCGCGGCGACGCCCGCGTCGGTCCCGTTGTCGATGTCGCTGTTGTTCATGGTCCCCGAGAATACGTGTCGGAGACGATCAAGTCCCGGGGCAGCCGGTTGGTGAGACGGCCGGGGTCACAGGGGCAGGAGCGCGGTGACGAGCCAGCCGCCTTCGGGGGTGGGGCCGGCCGTGAGGGTGCCGCCGAGGGCTTCGGCGCGTTCGGCCATGCCGGCGAGTCCGTAGCCTCCGCCGCGGGCGTTCTCGGAGAGTTTGGCGGGGCGGCCGCCGTCGTCGGCGATGCGGAGTTCGAGGCCGGTGGGGACGGTGCGCAGGCCGACGCGGACGGCGGTGGCGGTGGCGGCGTGCTTGCCGATGTTGGTGAGGGCTTCGAGGACGATGCGGTGGGCGGTGGCGGCAACGTGGCCGGGGAGGCGGTGTTCCAGGCCTTCTTCGATGTAGAGGACCACGGGCGGGCCGGTGGCGGAGAACCGTTCGGCGAGTTCGCGGATGTCGGCGAGGCCGGCGACGGGGGCGGTGGCCGTGGCCGTGGGGCCGGTGGGGCCGTCGTTCTCGCGGAGGATCTTGACGAGGCGGCGCATGGAGCCGAGGGCTTCGTCGCCGGCGGTTTCGATGCGGCCGAAGATCTCGGCGGCGTGTTCGGCGGAGACCTTGGTGAAGCGGGCGGCGCGGGCTTCGACGACGATGCCGGTGACGTGGTGGGCGACGAGGTCGTGGAGCTCGCGGGCGAGCTCGAGGCGTTCGGCGGTGCGGACGGCGTGCAGGTCGCGTACGCGTTGGACGGACTGGAGGCGCAGGAGCAGCGAGTAGGTGCTGATGACGACGGTGAGGACGGAGAAGAGGAGCGTGAAGCGGCCGGGGTCGGTGTCGCGGACGGGTACGGCCATGCAGCCGAGGCCGAGGAGGGGGCCGAGGACGGCGGCGGTGCGGGCCGGGGCGCGGAGCAGGACCTGGGAGAGGAGGACGAGGAGGGCGAGGGCCTCGCCGCCGCCCCAGACGATGAGGGGGTGGTTGCCGAATATCAGGGCGAGGGTGGCGGTCCAGGTGACGGCGGCGGCGAACCAGGCGCGGGTGAGGAGGGGGATGCGCGGCCAGGGCGCGGCGCTGAGGCAGACGAGGATGCCGGACACCCAGACGGTGGCGTGCGGGAGGCTGGGCTGGCGGGCGAGGACGACGCCCTCGAAGGTGACGAGGGCGAGGAGGACGAGGGAGAGGGCGAGGCGGATCAGGTCGGCGGTGTGGGGGTGCCGGCGGGCCCAGCCGCTGAGGGGGCTCATGGGGTGCCCCGCGGGACTGCGTCCCGGACCCGGGTGGGTGCGGGCTGGTACGGGGCGGCTGCGCCGCGGGCCCCTGGGGCTCCGCCCCAGACCCCGCGCCTCAAACGCCGGCGGGGCTGGATGTGGCTGGTGCCGCCTGCCGTGCGCGGCTCAAAGATCGGGGCTCCGCCCCGGACCCCGCGCCTCAAACGCCGGAGGGGCTGGATTTCGGCTGATGCCTGCTGCCCGGCGCGGCTGGATTGCCCGCAGGGCAATTCCAGCCTCGTCGGCGTTTGAGGCGCGGGGGTCCGGGGGCGGAGCCCCCGGCTGCCCGCGGTGTGGTGGGGGTGCGGCGTCACGCCGCACTGGCGGCCAGGCCGCTTTCCCAGGCCCAGGCGGCGATTTCCACGCGGTTGCGGGCGTCGAGTTTGGCCTGGACGTTGGCCAGGTGGGTTTTGACCGTGGAGAGGGAGACGTACAGCTCCCCCGCGATCTCGGCGTTGGTCAGGCCGCGCGCGAGGCAGCGTACGACTTCGCGTTCCCGTTCGGTGAGGGGTTCGGCGGGGCGGCGGGCTTGGCCCGCGGGGGTGCGGGGGGCCATTTCGCGCAGGAGGCGGACGGTGATGGCGGGCGAGACGAGGGAGTCGCCTACGGCTGCCGCGCGGACCGCTTCAACCAGCATGGCCGGGCTCGCGTCTTTCAGGAGGAAGCCGGACGCTCCGCCGTGGAGTGCGGCGTGGACGTACTCGTCGAGGTCGAAGGTGGTGACGATGACGATGCGTGGCCGGTCGCGGTCGGAGAGGCGCCGGGTGACTTCGAGGCCGTCGAGTTTCGGCATGCGGATGTCGAGGAGGAGGACGTCGGGCTGGTGGGTCTCGACGGCTTCCAGGGCGGCCTGCCCGTCGACGACGTCGGCGAGGACCTCGATGTCCGGCTGGCTCTCGAGGATCATCCGGAAGCCGGTTCTGACCATTTCCTGGTCGTCCGCGATGACCACGCTGATCGCCATGCGCTGCCTGCCCCACTGTCGCCCGCTGCCGATGGATCCTTCCCATGGGACCGTCGTGTGCGGCGGCCCGCAACCGCACAGGGCGGGGGCAGCGGCGGTCCGGCCTCGTGGTGCTGTTGCAGACCCTACGGGCGCGGGGGGTGCGGGGCTTCGTCCTTCCGGCCGGTTCGGGTTCGGCCGGAAGGACGAGGGGTGGCTGCTAGAGGGTGGCTGCGGCGGCCTTGATGTCCGCCGCGAAGGTGGAGACCTCGGTGTAGACGCCGGGGTAGTCGGGGCGGGCGCAGCCTTCGCCCCAGCTGACTATGCCGACCTGGATCCAGGCGCCCGCGTTGTCGCGTCGGAACATGGGGCCGCCGGAGTCGCCCTGGCAGGTGTCGACGCCGCCCTGGTCGAGGTAGCCGGCGCAGATCTCCTGGCTCGGGACGAGGGAGCTGCCGTACGCGGCCTGGCAGGCGGCGTCGGAGACGAAGGGGACGGTGGCCTTCATGAGGTAGCGCTGCTGGGAGCCGCCTTCGCGGGTGGCGCCCCAGCCGGCGACGGTGAAGGTGCCGTTGTCGTAGGTCTTGGTGTCGGCGATCTTGAGGGTGGGGAGGTTGATGGGTTTGGCGAGCTTGATGAGGGCCCAGTCCTTGCCCTGGCCGTTGTAGCCGGGGGCCTGGAGGACCTTGGTGGACTTGACCTTGATGGCGCTGGAGCTGCGCAGGTCGACGACGCCGGCGGTGGCGGTGATGGTGGTGTTGTTGCCGGAGCCGTCCACGCAGTGGGCGGCGGTGAGGACGATCTGCTGGGTGTAGAGGGCGCCGCCGCAGCCCATGGAGAGGCGGACCATGAAGGGGAATTCGCCTTGGGCGGCTCGGGTGCCGCCGACGACGGGGGTCGGCGAGGCGGTGGCGGTGCCGGGCTGGAGGCTGATGGCCGCGAGGGCTACCGCGCCGGCGCCGAGGGTGCGCTTGAGGAGTCGCGCGAGGGTGGTCACAGTCAACACACTGCCTTTCGTGGGGGGTTGGGCGGTGCGCGCCATCGAAGGGATGACGGGGTCATGACACACCCGGCGGGAGTCGGGCATCAAGAAGGCGATTTCGGCCAACAGCGGGCAGGTGCGGGAGAGCTTGCGGCGGGGGGCGTCCGATGACGCACAACGGGAGGCCCGGCAGCCCCGTCGCGCACGGATTTCCGCACCTGCCGACGGTGCGCGCCTCGATCACCGCGCTGTTCCGGCGGCTGTCGGCGGACGGGATCCGCGCCTACGCCACGAGCCTCGCCCCCGCCGACGCGGCCTTCGACGCCTCCGACGACCTGTACCTGGGGGCGCAGCGGGTGGCTTCCGCGGTGGTGCGCGCCCTGCGGCTGCCGGACGCGCGCATGGTGGTGAGCTTCCGGCCGATGGAGGAGGCCGCCGCGGTGGAGCTGGCGGCGGGGCCGGAGTACTTCGTCGAGGTCAACGACCGTTTCCGCACGCACCGCCGGGACTTGGCGGCCGCGCTCTCCCACGAGGTGGCGCACGTGCTGCTGCACCGGCTGGGCCTGGGTTTCCACGACACCGCGGAGAACGAGATCCTCACCGACACCGCCGCCGCCTATCTCGGGGCCGGCTGGCTGCTGCTGGACGCCTATCGCGAGGACGCGCTGACCCGCCAGCGGTTCGGCTACCTCACGCCGGAGGAGTTCGGGTTCGTCCTGGCCAAGCGGGCGGCCCTGTTCGGCGAGGACCCGTCGTCCTGGTTCACCAGCCCGCAGGCGTACGAGGCGTACGTGCGCGGCCGCGCGGTGGCCGAGCGGGACCTCCGCCGGGCTCCGCTGGCCGCCGCGGGGCCCGTGGCCCGGCTGCGCTACGCCAGGGACCGGCGCGCCGGGGCGGTTCCGGCGCGGGGGGCGGGTGCCGCGTACCGCTTCGAGTCGGAGGACGGGGGCCCGCCGCGGGTGAGCTTCCCCTGCCCGGTGTGCGGGCAGCGGGTGCGGGTCCCGGTGCGCGGGCGGCTGAGGGCGCGGTGCGGGCTGTGCCGCACGGTGCTGGAGTGCGAGACGTAGCACTTCACCCGACGGCCACGAAAAGTTTCCTACCGACCAGTAGACATGGGTGGGGATCTGGCCAATTCTGGTCGCGTACATGCCAATGCGTGATCGAGGAGCGTCCCCACATGCGCAGCACCCGTACCGCCGCCACCACTGCCGCGTTGGCCGCGGCGACCGCCGTCCTGACCCTGGTTCCGGCCACCGCCGCCGAGGCCGCCCCCACCGCCAAGGCGTCCTACACCGCCTCGGCACCCGGCGGGAACGCGGCGATCCTCGGGATCGACTACGCCACCTGGCAGCGCGACGTGGCAGGGGTCATCGACGCGGTCCGCCCCGCGATCGAGCAGCGCATCGCCAACGCGCCCGCCGGTGAGAAGCCCGCGATCGTCCTCGACATCGACAACAGCTCGCTGGAGACGGACTTCCACTGGTTCTGGACCTTCCCGACCCCCGCGATCGCCAAGGTCCGCGAGCTGACCCGGTACGCGAACGAGCGCGGGGTGGCGATCTTCTTCGTCACCGCCCGCCCGGGGATCATCTACTCCCTCACCGAGCGCAACCTGCGGTCCGTCGGCTACCCCGTCTCGGGTCTCTACGTCCGCGACCTGCCCGACCTGTTCGACGAGGTCAGCGCCTACAAGACCGGCAAGCGCGCGGAGATCGAGGCGCGCGGCTACACGATCATCGCGAACATCGGCAACAACGCGAGCGACCTGGTCGGCGGGCACGCCGAACTCACCGTCAAGCTGCCGGACTACGACGGCAAGCTGTCCTAGGCACCTCCCCGTGACGGGGGTGTGCCCGGCCCACCAGGCCGGGCACACCCTTCCCTTCCGTCAGCGGCCCTGCGCGGCGATGGCGTTGACCGCCGCCCAGCTGAAGGCCATGGCCGGGCCGATCGTCGCGCCCGGGCCGGGGTAGGTCTCCCCCATCACCGCCGCCGAGCAGTTCCCGGAGGCGTACAGGCCCTCGATCACGCCTCCGTCCTCCCGCAGCACCCGGCCGTCCCCGTCGGTGACCAGGCCGCCCTTGGTGCCGATGTCCCCGGGGTGCACGGGCACCGCGTAGAAGGGGCCCTTGTCGATCGGCGCCAGGTTCGGATTGGGCAGGGTCGGGTCGCCGTAGTAGCGGTCGTAGACGCTGCTCCCCCGCCCGAAGTCCTCGTCGACGCCTTCCTCGGCGAAGCCGTTGAAGCGGCGGATCGCCGCCGGCAGGGCGGGCGCCGCGATCTGCCGGGCCAGTTCCTCCAGGCTGTCGGCCCGCTTCAGGAAGCCGCTCTCCAGCCACCGCTTGGGGAAGGGCTGCCCGGGGAACAGGCCCGCGAAGATGTACCGGGCCTTGGAGCGGGCGTCGAGGATCAGCCAGGACGGCACGGTCCTGGCCTCGGGCCGGTCCGCGGCGTACATCCGGTCCACGAACGCGTGGTACGGCGCGGCCTCGTTGGCGTACCGCTCCCCCGCCTCGTTGACGATGACCATCCCCGGGATGCCCCGGTCGGCGACCAGGAAGAACGGCTTCTCACCGGGCGGGCACACCGAGGGCGCGCCCCACACCTTGTCGAGCAGGTCGGTGGCCGCGCCCAGCTCCTCACCGAGCCGCAGGGCGTCGCCGGTCTGCCCCTCGGAGGCGTGCGTCCATGCCGTGGAGGTGGGCTGCGGAAGGTACTTCTCGCGCAGCTGCTGGTCGTGCGAGAAGCCGCCGGAGGCCAGCACCACCCCGCCCCGGGCCCGTACGGTCACCTCGCGCCCGGCCCGGGTGACCCGTACGCCCGTCACCCGGCCGGCCGGGTCGGTGACCAGGCCGGTCAGCGGCGCCGACAGCCACAGGTCACCGCCGAGCCGGTGCAGGGAGAGCCGCATCCGGGCGACGAGCGCCTCGCCGAGGGAGAGCAGGGTGCGGCCGGTGACCAGGGCCTTCACCGCGCGCGCCCCGACCTTCAGGGACACCTTCTTTCCCGCCCAGGTGCGGCTGACCATGTTGAGGAACCGGAAGTCGTACGAGGTCATGGTCAGCCCGTACGTCGGCAGGCCGGCCCGGCGCATGTCGTGGCGCAGCACCCCCAGCCGCTTGAAGTCCACGATGCACGGCTCGATGGAGCGGCCCTGCGCCATGCCGCCCTGGGCCTCGGGGAAGTAGTCCGAGTAGCCGGGGGTGTACATGAAGCGGATGTCGGTGCGGTCGTGGAACTCCCTGACCATGCGCGGCCCGTGGGCGAGGTAGGCGTCCTTGCGGGCGGCGGGGACGCGGTCGCCGACGGTGGCGTCGAGGTAGGCGCGGGCCTTGTCGTAGGTGTCGGCGAGGCCGGCCCGGTCGAGGTGGAGGTTGCCGGGGACCCAGATCGCACCGCCGGACAGGGCGGTGGAGCCGCCGTACTTGTCGGTCTTCTCGACGACTAGGGCGGTCAGGCCGCGCAGCCGGGCGGTGACGGCGGCGGCGAGGCCGGCGGCGCCGGAGCCCACCACGACCACGTCGTACTCGTACTCGTGCTCGCTCTGGTCGGTCATTCGAAGGCTCCGGTGGCGTAGTCGCTGCGGAAGTACAGCAGGGGCGATCCGCCGTCGCGGGCGGCCAGTTCGAGGACCCTGGCGGTGACCAGGTAGTGGTCGCCGGCCTCGTGGACCTCTTCGAGGGCGCAGTCGACGGTGGCGAGCGCCCCGGAGATCCGGACGGCGCCGTGCTCGGACAGCTCCCAGTCGACCCCGTCGAACTTCTCGCCGCCGCGCCGCCCTAGGGCCCGGCACACCTCGCGCTGCTCCTCGGCGAGGATGCTGACCCCGAACCGGCCGGCCGCCCGGACGGCGGGCCAGCTGGAGGAGGACTTGCCCACGCACAGCAGGACCAGCGGCGGGTCCAGGGACAGGGAGGCGAAGGACTGGCAGGCCAGGCCGGCCGGGCGGCCGTCGTCCCCGACGGCCGCGACGACGGTGATCCCGGAGGCGAAGGTGCCGAGGACCTCGCGGAAGGAGGCCGGGTCGACCGGGGCTGCGTCGGCCAGGGCTGGGGTCAGCCGTTCCACTGGTGGCCCCAGAAGCTGTCCGCGGTGATCTCCTTCGCCGTCCAGGTGGCGGGGTCGACGATCAGCCCGTCCCAGCCGTACTCGACCTGGAAGCCGCCGGGGGCCTGCGCGTAGAAGGAGACCATGTGGTCGTTGGAGTGGCGGCCGAGGGTGGAGGCGATGGGGATGCCCGCCTTGTTCATCCGGTCCAGGCAGTAGCCGACGTCGTCGAGCCGCTCCAGTTCGACCATGAAGTGGACGATGCCGGGGGGCAGCGCGCCCGGGTAGAGGCCCAGGCTGTGGTGGCGCCGGTTCGGGCTGAGGAAGTGCATCCAGTGGAAGTCCTTGCCGGGGGCGCCGGCGGGGACCGCGACCGGGGGCAGCTTCATCGAGTCGCGCAGCTGGAAGCCGAGGAGGTTCTCGTAGAAGTCGAGGGTGGCCTCCGTGTCGGGGGCCGGGAGGACGACGTGGCCCAGGCCCAGCTCGCCGGTGACGAAGCGGTTGCCGTACGGGGCGGCGAGCGGGGTGTGGTCCTGTGCCTGGCCCCAGTAGATCTCCAGGGGGTTTCCGCTGGGGTCCTCGCAGTGGACCAGGCCCTGGACGCGCCGGTCGGCGAGGGTGGCGGCGTCGCCGGGCTTGACGGCGTATCCGGCGGCCTCCAGTTCGGCGGCGGCCTCGGCGAGGGCCTTGGCGTTCGCGACCTCGAAGCCGGCGGCGAGCAGGCGGTCCTGGGCGCCGGCGACGAACTGGAAGCGGTGGATGCGGTCGTCGATGCGGACGTTCAGCTGCGCGTCCGTCGAGCCCTGGGCCTCGGTCATGCCGAGGACGTCGAGGACGTAGCTGCGCCAGGCGGCGAGGTCGGCGGTCTCGATGCGGAGGTATCCGAGTGCGCGGATGTCCATGCGGGGCTCCTAGTGGAGGAAGAAGTCGGTGGCGAGTCGGTTGAATTCGGCGGCGGCCTCGGTCTGCGCCCAGTGGCCGCAGCGCGGGAAGACGTGGAGGCGGGCGTCGGGGATGGCCTTGAGGGCGACGAAGGCCCCGTCGACGGGATTGACCCGGTCCTCGCGGCCCCAGGTGAGGAGCACGGGCCGCGTGATGCGGTGCGCCTCGCGCCAGAGCATGGTGTCCTGGGGCCACTTGGCGAAGGAGGCGCCCATCCGGGCGTTGCCGAGGGCCGACTCGGGGTCGGTGGCCTGCGCGTAGCGCTCCTCGACGAGTTCGTCGGTGACGATCGCCGGGTCGTACACGAGGGTGGTCAGGAAGGCGCGCATCTGCTCACGGGTGGGCTCGGCGCTGCCGGCGAACTCGAAGAGCCGCTTGATGCCTTCGGTCGGATCGGCCGAGAAGAGGTTGAGCGAGATCCCGCCGGGGCCCATGAGCAGCAGCTTGTCCACCTTGTCGGGGTGGTCGAGCGCCATCCGGGTGGCGGTGCCGCCGCCGAGCGAATTGCCGATGAAGTGGGCTTTTTCGATGCCCAGTTCGTCCATGAGGGCGGCCATCGCGTCGGCGGCGAAGCTGAAGAAGTCCTTGTCGAGCTCGGGCTTGTCGGACTTGCCGTAGCAGGGCTGGTCGACGAGCAGGGTGCGGAACCGCTCGGCGAAGTGGGGCAGGTTGCGGCCGAAGTTGGACCAGGCGGAGGCGCCGGGGCCGCCGCCGTGCAGGAGGATCACGACCGGACCTTCGACCGGACCTGCCTCGTGGTAGTGGAGGTTCAGGCCGCCGGCCTTGGCGGTGCGCGAGGTGCTCTCGTAAGTGATCATCAGAGCATGGTGTCCTGGATGTCGAGGCCGAGGGCGCCCTGGCCGAAGAGGACGAGGGCCCGCTCGGGGTCGTTGGCGGCGTGGCCGCGCCCGGTGTGGACGTCGCGCCAGGCCCGCTGGACGGGGTTCGGTCCGCTGCGCATGGCGCTGCCGCCCGCGTTCTCCATGAGGAGGTCGACGGCGGCGACGCAGCGCTCGGTGGCCAGGACCTGGTCGCGGCGGGCCCGGGTGCGCAGCGGCATGGGCAGTTCCTCACCGCGTTCGGCGAGGGCGTACAGCTCGTCGATGTTGCGCCGGAGCTGGAGCCAGGAGGCGTCGATGTCGCTCGCGGCGCGGGCGATGCGGACCTGTGCGAAGGGGTCCTCGGCGACCTGCTGGCCGTAGGAGATGCGGAACCGCTCGCGGGTCGCGGCGACGTACGCCTCGTAGGCGCCCTCGGCGATGCCGACGATCGGGGTGGAGATGGTGGTGGTGAAGACGGAGGCGTACGGGAGCCGGTAGAGCGGCTCGGGGTTGACCTCGTGGCCGGGGACCTTCAGGGCGGTGACGGGGCCGAAGCTCAGCGCGCGGTGTTCGGGGACGAACACCTGGTCCAGGGTGATGTCGTTGGAGCCGGAGCCGCGCAGGCCGACGGTGTCCCACACGTCGTCGATGCGGTACTGGGAGCGCGGGACGAGGAAGGTGCGCATGTCCACGGGCCGGCCGTCGGCGTCGGTGACGAGTCCGCCGAGCAGGGCCCAGTCGGCGTGGTCGCAGCCGGAGGAGAAGTGCCAGCGGCCGCTGACGGTGAAGCCTCCGTCGACGGGGGTGACCTTGCCGGTGGGGGCGTAGGAGGAGCAGATGCGGGTGTCGGGGTCGGTGCCCCAGACCTCTTCCTGGGCGCGGGGGTCGTAGAGGGCGACGTGCCAGGGGTGGACTCCGACGACGGAGGCGACCCAGCCGGTGGAGCCGCAGGCCTTGGCGATCTCCTTGACGGCCTCGTAGAAGACGGCCGGGTTCGCGGCGCGGCCGCCGTACGCCTTCGGCTGGAGGAGGCGGAAGAAGCCGGTGGCGGCGAGCTCCTTGATGCTCGCCTCGGGGACCTTGCGCTGGGCCTCCGCCTCGGGGCTGCGTTCGCGCAGGGCCGGGGCGAGGGCGCGGACTGCGTCGAGGACGTCTTCGTCGCTCATGGTGTCCCTTTCTCAGGGTCGACGGGGTCGACAGCGTCGACGGCTTCGAGGTGCGGTGAACGTACGCCCGGGGGTCGGGGGCGTGGAACGGGCCGTTCCCGGTGAGTGGGAAGCCGCGTCCGGGGCCTTCCCGGAGCCGCCACCGGTCCATCCCGAAGCCGCGTCTCGGACCATCCCGCAGGCGCCGCCGGGCCATCCCGAAGCCGCCCTGCGGCCGCCCCGGGACCCGCCCGGGCCAACCCGAGGCCGCCCCAGGCCCGCCCGAACCCGCCCGGGCCAGCCCGAGGCCGCCCCAGGACCCGCCGGAACCCGTCCGGGCCAATCCGAGGCCGCCCCAGGACCCACCCGGGCCCGCCCAAGGCCGCCCCGGGCCTTGCCCGGGCCTGCTCCGGGATTTCCCGAGCCGTCGCGGCCGTCCCGGGTCGGCCCGGTGTGCTTTCCGGCCTCCTTCCGGCCTCCACCTGGCTACCCGAAGTATTACTGATTGAAATACATCTCTCCGGGTGCTTCCCTCCGCCCGGGGGCCCGTGGCAGGGTCGCCCCAACGCCTCACGCAGGGGGTTTCTCGTGCTTGACCAGGTCATGGACTCCGAGCTCGCACCGCTGTCGCTGCTGGAGAAGGCCGCGAGGGTGCTGGGCGCCTTCGAGGGTCCGCAGCCGCGGCTCTCGCTCACCGAGGTCGTCCGCCGCTCCGGGCTCCCGCGCTCCTCCGCCCACCGGATCCTCGACCAGCTGGTGCGGCTGCGCTGGCTGGACCGGGAGGGCCGGGACTACCGGATGGGCATGCGCATGCTCGAGCTCGGCGCGCTCGCCTCCCACCACAACCGGCTGCGCCGGGCCGCCCTCCCGCTGCTGCACCAGCTGCACGAGCAGACCGGGCAGCTGGTGCACCTGTCGGTGCTGGACGGGGCCGAGGTGGTCTGCCTGGAGCGGATCGGCGGCTCGGACACCACCACCGTGCCCTCCCGGGTCGGCGGCCGCATGCCCGCGTACTGCACGGCCGCCGGCAAGGCGGTGCTCGCCTTCAGCGATCCGGCGGAGGTGGAGCACGTCCTGGCGCAGGGGCTGCGGCCGCGCACGCCCAGGACGCTGATCAGGCCGCTCGCGCTGCGCGCCGAGCTGGCGGCGACCCGCGAGCGCGGGGTGGCGTACGACCGCGAGGAGAGCTTCCGCGGCATCTCCTGCGTGGCGGTGCCGCTGCGGGGCGCGGGGCGCGCGGTCGCCGCCGTCTCGGTCTCCACCGGGCGCGGGGAACGGGAGCTGGCCCGGCTGGCGCCCGCGGTGAGCGCGTGCGCGCGGGCGGTGTGGCGGGAGCTGTACGGGCCCGGGCGGGCGGGGCGGGCGGCCGCGGCGCCGCCGCGCGACCTCGAACCGGCCGTTTCGGCGCAGGCGATGGACAACATGATGGGCTGGCTGCGGTTCAGCGAGTGGATGTAGCGGGTAGTCATATCCCATCGCATGGACGAAGGCCTCGGACCCGACCCCTCGCCAGGGGGCCGGGCCCGTTCGCTTTCAGCCCTGGTAGGTGATCCTGACCCGGTCGCCGGCCGGCAGGGCCTGGCAGGCCAGGACGTAGCCCTCGGCCAGGTCCTCCTCGTCCAGGACCTCGTTGCGGACCATCGTGACCTTTCCTTCCACCACCCGGCAGCAGCAGGCGCTGCACGCCCCCTCCCGGCAGGAGTACGGGGCCGGCACGCCCGCGGCGAGCAGGGCGTCGAGCAGCGGGGTCCCGTCGGGCCAGGGCACGGTGTGCGAGGCGCCGTCGAGCTCGACCTCTGCGGTGGCGTGCGGGCCCTGCGCGACGGCGGCCGCCCGGCGCGGCCCGAAGACGTCGCCGCCGAGCGAGAAGTACCGCTCGCGGTGGACCCGGCCGCCCGGCGTCCCGGTCGCGCGCAGCGCGCTCTCGGCGGCGTCCATCAGCGGGCCGGGCCCGCACAGGTAGGCCTCGCGGGCGGCGTACGGGGCCACGAGCGGGCCGAGCCGGACGGCGGTCGGCAGTCCCTGGAGGCTCTCCAGCCAGTGGATGACGGTCAGCCTCCCGGGGTGCGCCTCGGCCAGCCCCCACAGCTCGTCGCGGAAGATCACCGACTCGGGGTCCCGGTTGGCGTACACCAGGGCGATCCGGGCCCGGCCGGCGGCGAGCGCCGATTTGGCGAGGGAGAGCACCGGGGTGATCCCGCTGCCGCCCGCGACGAGGAGGAGGTCCCGGTCCAGGCCGCCGGGGCCCGGGGTGAAGGTGCCGGCGGGCGGCAGGACCTCCAGCTCGTCCCCGGCGGCCACCTCCTGGCAGATCCAGCCGGAGCCGAGCCCGCCGGGCACCCGCTTGGCGGTGATCCGCATGGGCTCGCCGGTGTGCGGGGAGCTGGCCAGGGAGTAGCAGCGGGCCGCGCCGCCGGGCACCCGCAGGGTGAGGAACTGGCCGGGTGCGTAGGGCAGGTCGCAGTCCAGTACGAGGGAGACCGCGTCCGGCGTCTCCTGCACCCGCTCCCGCACCCGCACCCGCACCGCCCCGGAGCCGTCGGCCGGCGCGGCCTCGTACTCAGACATCGGCGGGCACCTCCAGCCGGCCCTCCCGGACCGCCGCGTCGATGCTCGCGCGCAGCGCCGCACAGGAGCGGACGCGGGCGCTGAGCTCCCCCGCCGAGACCCGGGCGGCGATGCGGGGGCAGGTGGCGGCGGCCTCGTCGGTCCACTGGACCTGGGTGTGGGCGGCGCTGAACTTCTCGCAGAGCACCTGGGTCCCGCACTCCGCGCAGGCGACGGGGCGCATCAGCCGGCCTCGGCCGCGCGGCGGGCCAGGTTCTCGGCGACTTCGGCCTTCCAGGCGGCGGTCGCGCGGGTGGTGTCGATCTCGAACTCGAAGCGCCGCACCATCTCGTCCTTGACGTCGGCGGCGTCCACGTAGAACTGCTCGTACCAGCGGCGCAGCTGGTAGACGGGCCCGTCCTCCTCGGTCAGGAGGGGGTTGTCGATGCGGGTCTTGTTCTTCCAGATCTCGACGTCCTGCTCGAAGCCGACCGCGAGGCCCTCGGAGGTGAGGCGGGCGGCGTCGGCGGCCTGTTCGTCGGTCATGCCGGGGAGCTTCTTGACGATCGCCCCGTACATGAGCATGAAGCTGTTCTCGTCGATCGGGTAGTGGCAGTTGATCAGGACGGACTCCAGCTCGACCCCTCCCCCGACGTCGCTCCACAGCTTGTCGATCATGTACGAGGGGCCGTAGTACGAGGCGTCGGAGCGCAGGCCGCCGCCGGTGGAGAGGGTTCCGAGGTCGACGTCGCCGCGCGGGGTGGATTCCATGTACTGGGTGGCCACGTGCCCGTCGAAGACGTTCTTGAAGTAGTGCGGGAAGGCGTAGTGCACGTAGTAGAAGTGCGCCATGTCGACGACGTTGTCGACGATCTCCCGGCAGTTGGAGTTCTCCACCCGCAGGAAGTTCCAGCTCCAGTCGCTCCATTCCGGACTGCCGACGCCCTCGATCTCCGGGATGGTGACGTCCGCGGGCGGCGGGTTGCCCTCCGGGTCGTGCCAGACGTAGAGCTGGGCGTTGCGCTCCAGGGTGGTCCAGGCGCGGGTGCGGGCGCGGGCCGGGACGCGGCGGGCGTAGGGGATGGCGGCGCAGCGGCCGTTGCCGGACCAGCGCCAGTCGTGGAAGGGGCAGGCGAGGGTGTCGCCCTTGACGGTGCCGTGGGCGAGGTTGCCGCCCATGTGGGGGCAGTGGGCGTTCAGGACGTGCAGTTCGCCGGTGCCTTCGGCCTGGAAGACGACGAGTTTGGTGCCGAACGCCTTGACCTCGTGGGGGGCGCCGTCCTTGAAGGAGGTGGCGAGCCCGAGGCAGTGCCACCCGCGGGCGAACCGGGTCGGCACGGCGGCCGCCTCGATCACGCGGGGCGCGTCTTCGGTTGAGGTCATGGGGGCTCTCCACTTCGTCGGGGTAAGCGGTGTGGTGTGGTTCGAGGTCGGCTGGAGCGCCGGCGGGGCTGGATTCGCGCCCTAGTGCTGTGGCCGGAAAGGATTGCCGGGTCGCGGTGTCCGGTGCGGTGCATCGCAAGGCGGAGGGCCGCGGCTCGTACTGGACGTACTTGCGCGGTCCGACAACGCAGCGAGGTGCCGTGCCGGGCGCCGTGACCCGGTGAACCTTGCCGGTCACAGCACTAGCGCTCGGCGAGTTCGACCGCGATGTCGATGAGCTGGTCCTCCTGGCCGCCCACCAGGCGGCGCTCTCCCGCGCGCAGCAGGATCTCGGCGCCGGAGACGCCGTAGCGCTCGGCCTGCCGGTAGGCGTGCTTGAGGAAGCTGGAGTAGACGCCGGCGTGCCCCATGAGCAGGGCCATCCGGTCGAGTTGGCATTCGTCGTCCATGACGGGCCGGACCACGTCCTCGGCCGCGTCGATGATCTTCAGTACGTCGATGCCGGTGCGGATGCCCATCTTCTGGCAGACGGCGGCGAAGGCCTCGACGGGCGTGTTGCCCGCGCCGGCGCCGAGGCGGCGGGTGGAGCCGTCGATCTGGAGCGCCCCGGCGCGCACGGCGGCGACCGAGTTGCCGACGCCGAGGCCGAGGTTCTCGTGGCCGTGGAAGCCGACCTGCGCGTCGGTGCCGAGTTCGGCGACGAGGGCGGCGACGCGGTCGGTGACCTCGTCCATGACCATGGCGCCGGCGGAGTCGACGACGTACACGCACTGGCAGCCGGCGTCGGCCATGATCCGGGCCTGGCGGGCGAGGTTCTCGGGGGTGGTGGAGTGGGCCATCATCAGGAAGCCGACGGTTTCCAGGCCCATGTCGCGGGCCAGGCCGAAGTGCTGGACGGAGATGTCGGCCTCGGTGCAGTGGGTGGCGATCCGGCAGATCTGCCCGCCGCCCGCGTGGGCGGCGCGGATGTCGTCCTTCACGCCGAGCCCCGGCAGCATCAGGAAGGCGATCTTCGCGTTCCGCGCCGTCTCGGCGGCGATCTTGATGAGTTCCTGCTCGGGGGTCTTGGAGAAGCCGTAGTTGAACGACGACCCGCCCAGTCCGTCGCCGTGGGTGACCTCGATGACGGGGACGCCCGCGCCGTCGAGGGCGGTGACGATCGACGCCACGTCCTCGCCCGTGAACTGGTGGCGCTTGGCGTGCGAACCGTCGCGCAGGGAGGAGTCGGTGACCCGGATGTCGAGCGTCTCGGAGTACGTGTTCGGACTGTTCACGCGGCGATCCCCTTCGCGAACTCCTCGCCGACCTTGGTGGCGGCGGCGGTCATGATGTCGAGGTTTCCGGCGTAGGGCGGCAGGTAGTCGCCCGCGCCCTCCACCTCCAGGAAGATCGCGACCCGGGCCATCCCGCCGCTGAGCGCGGAGGGCTCGTCGAACTGCGGCTCGGTGCGCAGCCGGTAGCCGGGGACGTAGGTGGCCACGTCCGCGGCGATCTGCTTGACGGAGGCGGCGATGGCCGCGTGGTCGGCGTCGGGCGGGATCGCGCAGAAGACGGTGTCCCGCATGATCACGGGAGGTTCGGCGGGGTTGAGGATGATGATGGCCTTGCCGCGGGCGGCGCCGCCGATCTCCTCGATGCCGCGCGAGGTGGTGCGGGTGAACTCGTCGATGTTGGCGCGGGTGCCGGGGCCGGCCGACACGGAGGCGACCGAGGCGACGATCTCCGCGTAGGCGACGGGCACCACGCGCGAGACCGCATACACCATGGGGATGGTGGCCTGCCCGCCGCAGGTGATCATGTTGACGTTGGGCCGGTCGAGGTGGGCGGTCAGGTTCGCGGGCGGCACCACGGCCGGGCCGACGGCGGCGGGGGTCAGGTCGATCGCCCGGATCCCGAGCTCGGCGTAGCGCGGGGCGTTGGCGCGGTGCACGTACGCGGAGGTGGCCTCGAAGACCAGGTCGGGGAGCTCGTCTTGGCCCAGGAGCCAGTCGACGCCCTCGTGGGAGGCCTCCAGGCCGGCGCGGCGGGCGCGGGCCAGGCCCTCGCTGTCCGGGTCGACGCCGATCATCCAGCGGGGCTCGATGTGCGCGGAGCGCTGGAGCTTGTACAGCAGGTCGGTTCCGATGTTGCCGGAGCCGACGATCGCGGCGGTCGCTTTCGTCTTGGTCACGGTCACCTCAGGCGCTCAGGAGAAGGAGAGGGACACCGAGCCGAGCCCGGTGAAGTCGGCGGTGTAGGTGCGGCCGGCGGCCACGTCCACGGCGCGGGTGCAGGACCCGGGCAGGACGAGGTGGCCCTTGCGCAGCGGGACTCCGAAGCGGGCGACGGTGCGGGCCAGCCAGGCGACGGCGGTGGCGGGGTCGCCTAGCACGGCGTCGGAACGGCCGGTGGCAAGGGTCTCGCCGCCGCTGGTCAGGCGGGCCTCGACGGCCTTCAGGTCGAGTTCGCGCGGGTCGCGTCCCTCACCGATCACGTATCCGGCGGAGGAGGCGTTGTCGGCGATGGTGTCCGCGATGGAGATCCGCCAGTCGGCGATCCGGCTGTCGATCAGCTCCAGGGCGGGTACGACGCGTTCGGTGGCGGCCAGTACGTCGGCCTCGGTGCAGCCCTCGCCGGGCAGGTCGGCGCCGAGGACGAAGCCGACCTCGACCTCCACGCGCGGCGCGCAGTACGCGGCGGCCGGCACGGGGGTGTCCTCGCGCAGCTCCATGGCGTCGAGGAGGTGGCCGTAGTCGGGCTCGTCGACGCCCATCATGGCCTGCATGACGGGGGACGAGAGCCCGACCTTGTGCCCGGTGACGCGGGCGCCCTCGGTCTCGGCGCGGTGGCGGATGTTCAGGAGCTGGATCTCGTACGCGTCCTGCGCGTCGATGCCTTCGTACAGCTCGGTCAGCGGCCGTACGGGGACCCGCCGCCGCTCCGCCGCGCGCAGTACCCCGGCGGCTTCGCGCCGGAGCTGGTCGTTCAGCATGGGGCCTCCCGGCCGCGGTGGTGTGTGGTGCCGCAGACGGTAGGCCTGCGACGGCCGCGGCCGGGAGGCCGTGTTCCCGCTGAGCGGGAAGCCGGGCGAACCCGTGCGTTACGCGGCCGCGGGCTCGGCCTCCGGCAGCGGGTCGGGGGACACCGCGGTGCGGGGCAGCGCCAGGCACAGGACCGCGCTGAGCAGGAACCCGGCGCTCACCCAGGGCATGGCGGTGGCGAGGGCGCGGGTGGGGCCGCCGTCGGCGAGGGCGCCGAAGAAGACGGAGCCGATGACGGCCGCGCCGAGGGCTCCGCCGAACTGCTGGGCGGTGGAGAAGATCCCGGAGGCGCCGCCCGCGATGTCGGCGGGGACCGCGGACAGCACCACGTTGACCAGCGGCACGACCAGGAAGCCGAGGCCGGCGCCCGCGACGAGCAGGCCGGGCACGAGCGGCCAGGCACCGGTGTGCGCGGCGGTGGACTGGGCGACGGCGTACCAGACCCCGGCGAAGCCGCCCGCCATCAGCAGCGCGCCGGCGGCCAGGACGAGCCGGCCGAACCGCACGGCGAGGGCGTCGGCGACCGGGGCGGTGAGGAAGCCGCCGACCGAGAAGGCGACGGTGACCAGGCCGGCCTGCATCGGGGTGTAGCCCTCGCCGCCCTGCAACCAGACCGCGAAGACCAGGAAGAAGCCCTGCATGCCGACGGCGAAGAGGAGTTGGACGGCGAGACCGACGGAGAAGGCGGGCAGCCGGAACGCCCGTGCGGGCAGCAGCGGTACGGTCGTGCCGCCCCGCCGGGCCTCGAAGACGCCGAGGCCCGCGACGGCGAGCACCCCGCCCCCCAGGCAGAGCCAGCCCCACACCGGCCAGCCGTTGGCCTCGCCCTGCACGAGCGGCAGCACGATCGCCACGAGCCCGGCGGCCAGGACGAGGCTGCCGAGCAGGTCGGGCCGCCCGGCGCCGCGCTCCCGGGTGGCGGGAACCAGGACCGCGCCGGCCAGGAGGGTGACCACGGCGACGGGCACGTTGACGAGGAACACGGACCGCCAGCCCCACCCGAACAGGTCGGCGTCCGTGAGCAGCCCGCCGAGGAGCAGCCCGACGGCGGAGGCGAAACCGGCGACGGCCCCGTACATCCCGAAGACGGCGCCGCGCTCCTTGCCCTGGAAGAGGGTGCGGAACGAGCCGAGCACCTGGGGCATGAGCAGGGCGGCCATGACGCCCTGGACGGCGCGGGCGGCGATCAGCTGGCCGGGGCTCTGTGCGATGCCGCAGCCGAGGCTGGCGAGACCGAAGCCGGCGGTCCCGGCGAGGAAGAGCGCCTTGCGCCCGTACCGGTCGCCGAGGTGGCCGGAGACGATCAGGGCGGCGGCGAAGCCGAGGAGATAGGCGGAGACGAGCCACTGCAGAGCGCTCTGCGACGCGTGCAGGTCGCGGCCTATGGAGGGGATGGCGACGTTGACGATGGTGACGTCGAGCAGGTCCATGAGGGCGGCGACCATCATGACGACGGCGGCGGCCCAGCGGCGGGGATACGGGGTCATGACGGCTCTCAGCCTCCAGGGCCTCAATTATTTCGTTCGGACGAACGAAAGGCTTGCACGCGGGCAGCCGTGATCGCAACTCTTTCGTTCGGACGAACTAAATTCTTGGTACGGTGGCCGCATGAGCGAAGACGCACGGCGCGCGGCGGTACTGGAGGAGCTCAACCGGACCGGCCGGGAGACCAGCGCGGTGACGGTGATGTTCCACTCGGCGGTGGCCGAGCGGCGCGGCCTGGGCGCGACGGAGACCAAGACCATCGACCTCCTCCTGCGCCACGGCCCGCTCACCGCGAAGGAACTGGCCCAGCACTCGGGCCTGGCCCCGGCCTCCGTCACGGGCCTGGTGGACCGCCTGGAGCGCAAGGGCTACGTACGCAGGGCCGAACACCCGACGGACAAGCGGCGGGTGGTGATCGAGGTACGTCCGGAGAAGATCCGCGAGCTGGAGCCGGTGTACGAGGACTGGGCGCGGGAAGTCGCGGAACTGTGCGGCGAGTTCACCACCGAGGAACTGGAAACGGTGATCCGCTTCCTCCACGGCTCCAACACCCGCCAACGCCGCGCGGCGGCCCGCCTGACGGCCTCCGGCCAGGGGTAGCGGGGGGGTGCGGGGCGGGGCGGTACGGGTTCACGCGCGAGCGGGACTTTTACCCCCTCGGGGGGTGGTGGCGGGGCGGTGTTTGCCCACCCGCCCCGGGCTGGGGCGGGGGCTTCGCGGTTGGCGGGGTCCGGGCTGGGCGGAATCAGAGAGGGCGCGGGGGGTTTCCCGGCAGTCCCATAGTCCTTCCGTGTCGGGCCGGCCTGTAAAGGGCGCTCACTTCGTTCGCGTCGCTTCGCGATGGCCTTCGGCCACCCTTGACAGGCC
>NZ_JBFBFP010000032.1:0-92041 GCF_040684275.1 Streptomyces sp. NPDC091371 | reverse complement strand
CGACGCGACGACGAAGGAGGAGCGCCCTTTACAGGCCGGCCCGACACGGAAGGACTATGGGACTGACGGGAAACCCCCCGCGCCTTCTCTGATTCAGGCCAGGCCGGACCCCGCCCGCCGGAGTCCCGGCCCGCAGCCGGGGGAGGGTGGGCAAACACCGCCCCGCCTCCCCGCCCCGAGGGGGTAAAAGTCCCGCACGCGCATGAGCCCGTACCCCCTACCTCGCCCCGTACACCGCCCGCGGCGCCTCCGCCGCCGCGAGGAGTTTCGCCGCGGCCTCGCCCGCCTCGGCCGGGGTCCACCTCGACCCGCGGTCCGCCGTGGGGCCCGGGCGCCAGCCCTCCATGACCGTGATCCGGCCGCCCTCCGCCTCGAAGACCCGGCCCGTGACGCCGGCCGAGGCGTCGGAACCCAGCCACACCACCAGCGGGGACACGTTCTCGGGAGCCATCGCGTCGAAGGCCCCCTCCCCCGGCGCGGCCATGGTTTCCGCGAAGGCCTGTTCCGTCATCCGGGTCCGTGCCGCCGGGGCGATCGCGTTGACCTGGACCCCGTACCGGCCCATCTCCTCGGCCGCGACCAGGGTCAGGCCGAGGATGCCCGCCTTCGCCGCGCTGTAGTTGCCCTGCCCGACCGAGCCCAGCAGCCCGGCACCCGAGGAGGTGTTGACCACCCGCGCCGCCACCGGCCGGCCGGCCTTCGCCTCCGCCCTCCACCACGCGGCCGCCGCCCGCAGCGGCAGGAAGTGGCCCTTCAGGTGCACCCGCATGACGGCGTCCCAGTCGTCCTCGTCCAGGTTGACCAGCATCCGGTCCCGCAGGAACCCCGCGTTGTTGACCAGGGTGTCGAGCCGCCCGTACTCGGATACCGCCGCCGCGACCAGCGAGGACGCGCCCTCCGACGTCGCGATGTCCCCGCCGTGCGCCACCGCCTCCCCGCCCAGCGCGCGGATCTCCTCGACCACCCGGGCCGCCGGGGAGTCCGGGCCAGGCAGGCCGTCCAGCCCCACCCCGAGGTCGTTGACGACGACCTTCGCCCCCTCCGCCGCGAAGGCCAGCGCGTGGGCCCGGCCCAGCCCCCGCCCCGCGCCCGTCACGATGACCACACGGCCCTCGGCAAGTCCCATCTCAGCTCTCCTTGTTGACAGTTGCCGCATCCAAGAACGCGGGGCGCTCCCCGCCCCCGTGCACCAGCAGGCTCGCCCCGCTGACGTATCCGGCCCGGTCCGAGGCCAGGAACACGGCGGCCTCGCCCACGTCGGAGGGTTCCGCGAGCCGCCCCAGCGGCACGGTCGCGCCGACCGCCGCGACGCCCGCTTCGTCCCCGTAGTGCAGGTGGGACAGCTCGGTCCGCACCATGCCCAGGACCAGCGAGTTCACCCGCACCTCGGGCGCCCACTCCACGGCCATGGAGCGGGCCAGGTTCTCCAGGCCCGCCTTGGCCGCGCCGTACGCGGCCGTCCCCGGCGAGGGCCTGGTCCCGCTGACGCTGCCGATCATCACGATCGAGCCCCGCGTCTGCCGCAGCCACGGGCGGGCGGCGATCGAGGCGGTCATCGGCGCGACCAGGTTGAGCTCGACGACCCGCGCGTGGCGCTGCGCCTCCCCCTCCCCCAGCAGCCGGTACGGGGTCCCGCCCGCGTTGTTGACCAGGCAGTCGAGCCGCCCGTAGCGGCCCGCGACGGCGCCGAAGAACTCCTCCACGGCGGCCGGATCGCGCAGGTCCAGCGGCATGAACGAGGCCTTCCGCCCGCCCTCCGCCACCGGCTCCTCAGGGGGCCGCCGCGCGCAGACGACGACCTCCGCGCCGGCCGTGAGGAACGACCGGGCGATTCCGGCGCCGACGCCCCGGGTTCCTCCGGTGACGACGACAACCCTCCCGTCGAGCTCCATAGGCTGCTACCTTCCTCACCTAACAAATGTTTGGTGGAAAGGTAGCTGATCCGCTCATGGGTGTCTCCACCTCAAGCCCGGACAAGGGCATCGCACTCGTCACAGTCGACTTCCCGCCCGTCAACGCACTGCCCGTGCAGGGCTGGTACGACCTCGCCGACGCCCTGCGCGCCGCCGGCCGCGACCCCGAGACCCGGTGCGTGGTCCTCGCCGCCGAAGGACGCGGCTTCAACGCCGGCGTCGACATCAAGGAGATGCAGCGCGACACCGGGCACGCCTCCCTCATCGGCGCCAACCGGGGCTGCTACGAGGCCTTCGCCGCCGTGTACGAGTGCGAGGTGCCGGTCGTCGCGGCCGTGAACGGGTTCTGCCTGGGCGGCGGCATCGGCCTCGTCGGCAACGCGGACGCGATCGTCGCCTCCGACGACGCCACCTTCGGCCTGCCCGAACTGGACCGGGGCGCCCTCGGCGCCGCCACCCACCTGGCCCGCCTGGTCCCGCAGCACCTGATGCGCGCCCTCTACTACACCTCGCGCACCGCGACCGCAGCCGAACTGCACGCGCACGGCTCGGTCTGGAAGGTCGTCCCGCGGGACGAACTGCGCGCGGCCGCCCTGGAACTGGCCGCCGAGATCGCCAGGAAGGACGGCTACCTCATCCGGCTCGCCAAGGCGGCCATCAACGGCATCGACCCCGTCGACGTGCGCCGCAGCTACCGCTTCGAGCAGGGCTTCACCTTCGAGGCCAACCTCAGCGGGGTGGCCGACCGGGTCCGCGACACCTTCGGGAAGGGACAGGGACACAGCGCATGACGGACAAGACCATGAGCCCGGAAGAGGTCGTCGGGCAGCTCCGCAGCGGGATGACCATCGGCATCGGCGGCTGGGGGTCCCGGCGCAAGCCCATGGCCCTGGTGCGGGCACTGCTCCGCTCCGAGATCACCGATCTCACCGTGATCTCGTACGGGGGCCCCGACGTCGGGCTGCTGGCCGCCGCCGGCCGCATCCGCAAGCTCGTCGCCCCGTTCGCCACCCTCGACTCCATCCCCCTGGAGCCCCACTTCCGGGCCGCCCGCGAGCGCGCCGCCTTCACCCTCACCGAGCTCGACGAGGCCATGTTCATGTGGGGCCTGCACGCCGCCGCGAACCGGCTGCCCTTCCTCCCCGTCCGGGCCGGCCTCGGCTCCGACGTGATGCGGGTCAACCCGGAGCTGCGCACCGTCACCTCCCCCTACGCCGACGGCGAGGAGCTCGTCGCCGTCCCCGCCTTGCGGATGGACGCCGCCCTGGTCCACCTCAACCGCGCCGACCGCCTCGGCAACGCCCAGTACCTGGGCCCGGACCCGTACTTCGACGACCTGTTCTGCGAGGCCGCCGACGCCGCCTACGTCTCCTGCGAGCAGCTCGTGGAGACCGCCGAGCTCTCGAAGTCCGGCCCCCCGCAGTCCCTCCTCGTCAGCCGCCACTCCGTCACCGGGGTCGTGGAGACCCCGAACGGGGCGCACTTCACCTCCTGCGTCCCCGACTACGGCCGCGACGAGCCCTTCCAGAAGCTCTACGCGTCCACCCCCTGGCCCGAGTTCGCCGCGCGCTTCCTCTCCGGGGCGAGCGAGCACGACTACCAGTCCGCCGTCCGGACCTGGCACGAGGAGCAGCAGTGACCATCGCGACCATCACCCGGGCCGAATACTGCGTGATCGCCTGCGCCGAGGCCTGGCGCGACAACGGCGAGGTGCTCGCCAGCCCGATGGGCCTGATCCCCTCCTTCGGCGCCCGGCTCGCGAAGCGGACCTTCTCCCCCGACCTGCTGCTGACCGACGGCGAGGCCATGCTCGTCGGACTCGACGGCTCCGCCGAGGGCTGGCTCCCGTACCGGCGCCACCTGACCATGGTCACCGGCGGCAGGCGGCACGTGATGATGGGCGCCAGCCAGATCGACCGCTTCGGCAACCAGAACATCTCCTGCATCGGCGACTGGGCGCAGCCGGCCCGCCAGCTCCTGGGAGTGCGCGGAGCCCCGGTCAACACCCTCAACAACCCGGTGAGCTACTGGATCCCCAAGCACTCCACCCGGGTCTTCGTCGAGCGCGTCGACATGGTCAGCGGCGTGGGCTACGACCGTGCCGAAGCGGCCGGCCCCTCGGCCACCCGCTACCACCGCCTGCCCCGCGTCGTCAGCGACCTCGGTGTCTTCGACTTCACCGGCCCCGGCCACTCGATGCGCCTGGCCTCCGTGCACCCGGGGGTCACCGTCGACCAGGTCCGGGAGGCCACCGGCTTCGAGCTGGCGATCGCCGGCGAGGTCCCGTACACCCGGGAGCCGACCCCCGAGGAGCTGCGCCTGATCCGCGAAGTCATCGACCCCAAGGGCCTGCGGGACCGGGAAGTCCGGGGCTGATCCGATGGGTTCGATGGAGACGGCATTCACCAAACTGGTCGGCGTCGAGTACCCGATCGTCCAGACGGGCATGGGCTGGGTCGCCGGCCCCCGCCTGGTGTCGGGGGCGGCGAACGCGGGAGCCCTGGGCATCCTGGCCTCGGCGACGATGACCGTGGAGCAGCTGCGGTCAGCGGTCCGCGAGGTCAAGTCCCGGGTCCCGGAAGGGACTCCCTTCGGGGTCAACCTGCGCGCGGACGCCGGGGACGCGGCCGAGCGCGCCCAGTTGATCATCGACGAGGGCGTACGCGTCGCCTCCTTCGCCCTCGCCCCGTCCAAGGAGCTGATCGCGCGGCTCAAGGACGCGGGCGTGGTCGTCATCCCGTCGATCGGGGCCCGGCGGCACGCCGAGAAGGTGGCCGCGTGGGGCGCCGACGCGGTGATCGTGCAGGGTGGGGAGGGCGGCGGTCACACCGGGGACGTGGCCACGACCGTGCTGCTGCCGCAGGTGGTGTCCGCAGTGGACATCCCGGTGGTCGCGGCGGGCGGTTTCAGCGACGGCCGCGGCCTGGTCGCGGCGCTGGCCTACGGGGCGGCGGGCATCGCCATGGGCACCCGGTTCCTGCTGACGTCCGACTCCACCGTCCCGGACGCGGTCAAGGCCGAGTACCTGAAGGCCACCGTCAAGGACGTCACCGTCACCACGGCCGTCGACGGCCTGCCGCACCGGATGCTGCGTACGGAGCTGGTCGATTCCCTGGAGCGGGCGGGCCGCACCAGGGCGCTGGCCCGGGCCGTGCGCCACGCGGCGGGCTTCAAGAAGCTGTCCGGCCTGAGCTGGTCGCAGATGGTGCGCGACGGCCTGGCGATGAAACACGGCAAGGACCTGTCCTGGAGCCAGGTCCTGCTCGCCGCGAATACCCCGATGCTCCTCAAGGCGTCCATGGTCGAGGGCCGTACGGACCTCGGAGTCATGGCATCGGGCCAGGTCGCGGGGGTGATCGACGATCTCCCGTCCTGTGCGGAGCTCGTCTCCCGCGTCATGGCCGAAGCACGACAGGCACTCGAAGAACTGCACTCGCTCCGCACCCTGCCACCACCAGGGTGATCCCCCTTCTCCGTCACAGGAGTCGCACATATGAGCCGTGCCCGAATCCGCCTGGCGACCGCGGCGGCCGCCGCAGCACTCGTCATCGGGACCCTGCCCGCCTCCGCGTACGCGGTGGCGGCGCCCGGAGCCGGGGTCAGTGCCCGGCACCACCAGCACTACCAGGCCGAACCGATCCGCCAGATCCCCCTCCAGGCCGCGGTCAACTTCCGCGACCTGGGCGGCTACCGCACCTGGACCGGAGGCCAGGTCCGCCAGGGCCTGGTCTACCGCTCCGACGCACTGAGCAAGCTGACCGCGGCGGACATCTCAGCCGTCTCCGGTCTCGGCCTCACGAAGGTCGTCGATTTCCGCGTCCCCATGGAGCTCCAGTACGACGGCGCCGACAAGCTGCCCGCCGGACTCGCCCCCACCGCGCGCCCGGTCAACGACCTCGGCCTGTACGGAACCCTCGTCGGCGCGATCGCCAGCGGCGACCCCGTCAAGCAGGAGCAGATGCTCGGCGGCGGCCGCGCCGAGGCCTACATGCGCGACATCTACCGCAACTTCGTGACCAACCCCGAGAACCGGGCGCAGTTCGCGCAGACCGTGCGGGAGATAGCGGACGGCACGCAGGGACCGCTCCTGTACCACTGCACGTCCGGCAAGGACCGGACCGGCTGGATGAGTTACGTCCTGCTGCGCGCGCTGGCCGTCCCCGAGAGCACCGCCGAGGGCGACTACCTGGCGTCGAACACCTTCCGCGCCGCGTACGACGCACAGGTGCGGGCCGGCCTCAAGCAGTCGGGCCGGATGCAGAACCCCGACCTGCTGATCCCGCTCCAGGAGGTCCGCCAGGACTACCTGGACGCGGCGACGGCGCAGATGGAGGCCGATTACGGCAGCTTCTACGGCTATCTGACGGACGGCCTCGGCCTGGACCTGCGGACGCTGGCGAAGCTGCAGAACAAGATGGTCCGCTAGCTCCTCGGGCGGACAGCACTACGCCGGGCAGTGAGAGAAGCACTGCCCGGCGTAGTGTCGCGATCTTATGCGGTCAGACCGCCCGGCGGCGGCCCTGGCCGCCCGAGCCGACGCGGCTGCGCGCGGAGGCCGCGGCGGCGCCGCCCGAGGCGCCGCCGCCGGAGCGCCGGCCGCGCTCGCCGGAACCGGAGCTGGTCGCCGCGCCGCCACCGCCCTGGCCGCCGCGCCGGGCCTGGCCCGAACCGGAGGCCGCCGGGGCCTGCCCGGAGCCGCCGCCGGCGGAGCGGCGGCCGCGGCCGCCGTTCGCCGGGGCGCCGCCCGTGGCGGAGCCGGTGCGCGGCCCGCCGGAGCGACGGCGCGAGCCGGAGCCCGAACCGGAACCGCTGCGCGGCTTCGGCGGGGTCTGCTGCGGGACCTCCAGCACCACCGGGATGCCCGAGGGCTCCTTGGCGCCGGTCAGCCGGGCCAGTTCCTCGTCGGAGGACTTGATCTGCGCGGTCCGCGGGGAGATCCCGGCGTCCGACATCAGGCGGGTCATGTCCCGCTTCTGGTCGGGGAGCACCAGGGTGACCACGCTGCCGGACTCGCCGGCGCGGGCGGTACGGCCGCCGCGGTGCAGGTAGTCCTTGTGGTCGGTCGGCGGGTCGATGTTGACGACGAGGTCGAGGTCGTCGATGTGGATGCCGCGCGCGGCCACGTTGGTGGCGATGAGCGCGGTGACCTCGCCCGTCTTGAACCAGTCGAGCGTGCGGTTGCGCTGCGGCTGCGAGCGCCCGCCGTGCAGGCCGGAGGCGCGCACGCCATCCGCGAGGAGCTTCTTGACCAGGCGGTCGACCCCGCGCTTGGTGTCCACGAACATGATCACCCGGCCGTCGCGGGCGGCTATGCGCGTCGCCACGGCCTTCTTGTCGGTCTCGTCCATGACGTACAGGACGTGGTGCTCCATCGTGCTGACCGCGCCGGCGGACGGGTCGACGGAGAAGGCGACCGGGTCGTCGAGGAACATCTTGACGAGCTTGTCGATGTTCTTGTCCAGCGTGGCCGAGAACAGCATGGTCTGGCCGCCGGGCTCGACCTGCTTGAGCAGGGCGGTGACCTGCGGCATGAAGCCCATGTCGGTCATCTGGTCGGCCTCGTCGAGGACGGTGATGGAGACCTGCGAGAGGTCCGCGTCACCGCGGTCGATGAGGTCCTTGAGACGGCCGGGGGTGGCGACGAGCACCTCGGCGCCGCGGCGCAGCGCGCCGGACTGCCGGTTGATCGACATGCCGCCGACGACGGTCGCGATGCGCAGGTTGACGGCCGTGGCGTACGGGGCCAGGGAGTCGGTCACCTGCTGCGCGAGTTCGCGGGTCGGTACGAGGACCATCGCGAGCGGCGCCTTCGGCTGCGCGCGGCGGCCGGCGGTACGGGCCAGCAGCGCCAGGCCGAAGGCCAGCGTCTTGCCGGAGCCGGTGCGGCCGCGGCCGAGCAGGTCACGGCCCGCGAGGGAGTTCGGCAGCGTCGCGGCCTGGATCGGGAACGGCTCGGTGACGCCCTGGGCGGCGAGGGTCTTCAGCAGCGCCTCGGGCATGTCCATGTCCTCGAACGCGGTGACCGGCGGCAGCGCCGGGGCCATCGGTTCGGGCATGGTGAATTCCTGGGGCCGGGGGGCGGGGGCGGACTTCTGCCGTCCCGCGCCAGCCTTCGGACGTCCCTGGGCCGCACCTCGACCCCGGGTGGGGCGGCGGCTGGGTCGTGCGGAGCTGGAGCTGGTCATGCGAGAAAGCCCTCCTGAAACCGGCAGGTAAAACAAAGGTCGAGACAGCAGACAAGCCGGGGCCCGCACCTCGCGGTGCGGACCCCGGCATGCTGAAGAAATTAGGCGGGGATGATGTTCTCCGCCTGGGGGCCCTTCTGGCCCTGGGTGACGTCGAAGGACACGCGCTGGCCCTCGGTGAGCTCACGGAAGCCCTGGGTGGCGATGTTCGAGTAGTGGGCGAACACGTCCGGACCGCCACCGTCCTGCTCGATGAAGCCGAAGCCCTTTTCCGAGTTGAACCACTTCACGGTGCCAAGTGCCATTTTGAATCTCCTGAGTAGGTGGCAAGGGCCCCACCCGGAGATTCCGGGAAAAACAATAAAAGCGCCTGAGGAACATTCCCGTCAGGCGCACATAAAGTTCATGGGTACCACAACTGCAACACCCCTAAGCTAGCACACGCCGGTCGGGGAGCGCCGCCGCGAGGGTGTGACCTCCGCCCTTGGTCGTTCCGGCGCGCAGCGTGCCGCCCACCTCGGCCAGGGCGGCCCGCAGGCCCGGAAGGCCCATCCCGCCCGAGTCGAGGACGATCCGCTCGCCTTCCGGGGCGGTGTTCACCACCTCGAGCCGGACCTGCCCGTCCTCGGCGAAGAGATTCATCCGTACGGCTGAGCCGGGCGCGTACTTCGCTGCGTTCGTGAGCCCCTCCCGGGCGATCCGCAGCAGCAGCCGCCCGTCGGCCGCCGGGAAGGCGCCGAGGCCCGGCTGCACCTGGTGGGTGATCTCCATGCCGGTGGCGCGCATGTTCCGGGCCAGGGCGCCCAGGAAGCGGCCCACCTCGACGGGGGCGGTGTACGCGCGCCTCCCGGCCGGATCGGTCAGCATGTCCAGCACCTCCCTGACCTCGGCCATCGCGGCCCGCGCCGATTCCTCCACGGCCGCCGCGCCCTCCCGTACGCGGGGATCCGCCTCGGCGTCCAGGCGCAGGGCGGCGGCCTGCAGGGTGAGCGCGGTGAGGCGGTGGCCCAGACCGTCGTGGGTGCGCTGGGCCAAACGGGTGCGTTCCTGTACGACGGCCAGGTCGGCGGCCTGGTCCACGGCAGCGTGCGCCTGCCGGGCCCGCTCCCGGAGCGCGGCCATCACGTACCGGTTGCGGCGCACGGTCTCCCCGTAGAGGCCGGGCACGAGGATCGCGCCGAGGACGAAGGAGGCGGGGTCGCGCCCGGCGTACCCGGCGGGCAGGAACATGTCGCGCGTGACGACGTAGACGACGCACATGCACAGCAGGCCGATCCAGCTGTGGGACCGGCCGTACGCGGCGAGGGCGTACGCGGCGAAGATCAGCGGCCCCCGGTCGTCGGAGACGAGCGTGGCGGCCAGCGCCACGGCGGCCGGGATCCAGGGGTGGGACCGGCGCCAGAACAGGGAGGCGGCGGTGAGCCAGCCGACGGCCAGGCTGGTGGCGTAGTCGTCCACCAGGCCGATGCGGTGGACGTCCTGGAGGTTGAGGGTGCTGAGCAGCCCGCAGAGGGCGATCAGGCACAGGTCGACCCGGCGGGCGCGCCCGGGATCGGGCGCGCCGGGGCCCTCGCCGGTCAGCAGGCGCGGCACGCGCTCCAGGAAGTGTCCGATCCGGCCGGGCACGAGCTGCATGCCGCAATCCCCCTCTGATGCACCCTTATGTACGCAAACGTCCCCCCAGGTTGCCCAAGTTCCGCCGAACGGGCATCCCGGGGGGACGGTGCCCTGCGCTTAGAGGGAGACGCCGTACTTGGCGAGCCAGGAGACGGGGTTCACGTCGGCGCCGTAGGTGTTGCCGGAGCGGACCTCGAAGTGGAGGTGCGGGCCCGTGGAGTTGCCGGTGTTGCCGGACAGGCCGATCTGCTGGCCGGCGGAGACGCGCTGGCCCTCGGAGACACCGGCCCTGGAGAGGTGGGCGGAGAGGGAGTAGCGGCCGTCGTCGTGCTTGATGGTGACGGCGTTGCCGTACGAGCCCTGCCAGCCGGAGTCGACGACGGTGCCGGCGGCGGCGGCCTTGACCGGGGTGCCGGTGGAGACGGCGAAGTCGATGCCGGTGTGGTGGCCGGCGGCCCAGCTGCCGGGCTGGCCGTAGCGGGCGCTGACCGAGCCGCCGGAAACGGGCTTGGCGCCCTTGCCGTTGCCGCTCTCCGCCTTGGAGGACTGCGGGGCGGTGGGCTTCGGCACGGCAGGCTTGCTCGCACCGCTGGAGGCGGATCCGTACGCGAGGCGCTGGCCCGGCATGATCACGTCCGGGTTGCCGCCGATGACGGAGCGGTTGTCGGAGTACAGCTTCTGCCAGTCGACCCCCACCTTGGCGCCGATCCGGCCGAGGGTGTCACCGCTGACCACGGTGTAGGTGCTGCCACCGCCGGCCGGGGCGCTCTGCTTGGCCGGGGCGGACTGCTTGGCGGGGGCGGCGGGCACCTCGGGGGCCGGTCCGCCGCGCTGGAGGCCGGCGGCCTTGCCGCAGCTGGGCCAGGCGCCGGGGCCCTGGACCGCGAGGACCTTCTCGGCGACGGCGATCTGCTGCGCCTTGGTGGCCTGGTTGGCCTGCGGCGCGTACTTCTTGCCGCCGAACTCGGCCCAGGTGCTCGGAGAGAACTGGAGGCCGCCGTAATAGCCGTTGCCGGTGCTGATGCTCCAGTCACCGGAGGACTCGCACTGGGCGACCTTGTCCCAGGTGCCGGTCGACGCGGCGGCCGCGGGCTGTGCCACGAGGGCGACCGCGGCGGGGGCGGCGATACCGGCCACGACGAGGCCGGCGAGGGCACGGGTGCGGCTGCGGCGGGCGTGACGACCAGACGGGAGAGACATGCGGGTTTCCTGACTTCGGGGGCATGGACAAGGCCGCTTGCGCCGTAGCGCTCTCGGCCTCGGTATCCACCGTCCGGGACGGACGGGTGCCGCCGAAGTCGCCGAAAGAGGACAAGGAGGAGCACAAAAGGGGACTGACCAGGGAGGGTTACGGGGACTTAAGCCCAGGTATGCCGGTAATGTCCGGCATAAGACGGGCATTCAGCTGAGGCGGGGAGAACCATGGCGATCCGGGTGATGGTGGTCGACGACCAGAGCCTCATACGGACCGGGCTGGTCACCCTGCTCGCGAGCGCGCCGGACATCGAAGTGGTCGCCGAGGCACAGGACGGCGCGGAGGCCGTGCCGCTGGCGCGGGAGCAGCGGCCGGACGTGGTGCTGATGGACCTGGTCATGCCGAAGGTCGACGGCATGGAGGCCACCCTCCAGCTGCTGCGGCTGCCGGAGCCGCCGAGGGTGCTGGTCCTGACCGGGTACACGGCGGACGACCTGGTCCTGGACGCGCTGCGGGCGGGGGCGGCGGGGTTCCTGCTGAAGGATCTGCGGCCGGAGGAACTGTTCGCGGGCATCCGCACGGTCGCGGCGGGCGGCAGCGCGCTCGCCCCTGCGGTGATGCGGGCCCTGCTGGACCGCGCCACCGAGTCCCGCCCCGAGCCCCCCGACCACGCGGAACGCCTGGAGTCCCTCTCCCCCGGCGAACGGGGTGTCCTCGCGCTGGTCGGCGAGGGCCGCACCAACCAGCAGATAGCGGAAGCCCTGCATCTCTCCCCCGCGAGCGTGAAGACGTACGTCTCCCGCATCCTCACGCAGCTGGACCTCTCGAACCGCACCCAGGCCGCGATCCTCGCCCACGAGGCGGGCCTGGTGCGCGCGGCGTAACCCTGCCCGGCCGGCCCGCTGGCCTGGGCGGGGCCTGGCCGCCCCGGGGTGGCTGCGTTGCCGGGACACCGCGCAGCAGCCGCAGAACGAGACCCCGCCCAGGGGCAACCCCCAGCCCCTCCGGCGTTTGAGGAGCGGGGTCTGGGGCGGAGCCCCGGCAGGGGAGCCGCCCCAACCGGCCGGTCCCGCCCAGGGGAAAACCCAGCGGCGCCGCAGGCTAAAGGCGTTCGATGATCGTCACGTTGGCCTGGCCGCCCCCCTCGCACATGGTCTGGAGGCCGAACCGGCCCCCGGTGCGCTCCAGTTCGTGGAGGAGGGTGGTCATCAGCTTGACCCCGGTCGCACCCAGCGGATGGCCGAGGGCGATCGCCCCGCCGTTGACGTTGACCCGCTCGGGGTCGGCTCCGGTCTCCTTCAGCCACGCCAGTACCACCGGCGCGAACGCCTCGTTGATCTCGACCAGGTCGATGTCGGCCAGGGACATGCCGGTCTTCTTCAGCGCGTACGCCGTCGCCGGGATCGGCGCCGACAGCATGCGGATCGGGTCCTCGCCCCGTACCGAGAGGTGGTGGATCCGGGCGCGAGGCCGCAGGCCGTGTTCGCGGACCGCGCGCTCGGAGGCGATCAGCATCGCGGCCGCGCCGTCCGAGACCTGGGAGGAGACGGCCGCGGTGATGGTGCCGCCCTCGACGACCGGCTTCAGCGTCGCCATCTTCTCGAGGGTGGTGTCCCGCCGCGGGCCCTCGTCGACCGTCACGTCCCCGTACGCCACCGTCTCACGCGAGAACCGCCCCTCGTCGATGGCCCGCAGCGCCCGCTGGTGGGAGCGGAGTGCGAACTCCTCCATGTCGCGGCGTGTGATGCCCCACTTCTCCGCGATCAGCTGCGCGCCGTGGAACTGGTTGACGGGCGCGTCGCCGTAGCGGGCCCGCCAGCCCTCCGAGCCCAGGTACGGGCCTTCCGTGAAGCCCAGCGGTTCCGCCGCCTGCCGCGAGGCGAAGGCGATCGGGATCATCGACATGTTCTGGGTGCCGCCCGCGACCACCAGGTCCTGCGTGCCGGACAGGACGCCCTGCGCCGCGAAGTGCACCGCCTGCTGCGAGGACCCGCACTGGCGGTCGACCGTCACCCCGGGCACCTCCTCCGGCAGGCCCGCCGCCAGCCACGCCGTCCGCGCGATGTCGCCCGCCTGCGGCCCGACGGTGTCGAGGCAGCCGAACACCACGTCCTCCACGGCGGCCGGGTCCACCCCGGACCGCTCGACCAGCGCCTTCAGGACGTGCGCTCCCAGGTCGGCGGGGTGCACGGCGGACAGGCCGCCCTTGCGCCGCCCCACGGGGGTGCGTACCGCTTCGACTATGTAGGCCTCGGGCATCGGGACTCCTTCAGTCAGGTGCGTAGGGCGATTCCGTCCAGGACCATCGACAGGTACTGGCGGGCGATCTCTTCGGGGCTGTGCTGTCCGCCCGGCCGGTACCAGGACGCCGCCACCCACACCGTGTCGCGCACGAAGCGGTAGGTGAGGCGGATGTCGAGGTCGGCGCGGAAGACCTTGGCCGCGACCCCGCGCTCCAGCGTTCCCAGCCAGGCCTTCTCGAACTTCACTTGCGAGTCGGACAGGTAGTGGAAGCGGGGCTGCGCGGAGAGGGTGCGGGCTTCCTTCTGGTAGATGGCGACGGCGGCGCGGTGCCGGTCGATTTCCCGGAAGGACTCGGTGACGAGGGCCTCGATGGTCTCCCTGGGGCCGAGACCGGCGTCGAGGACGGTGTCGTAGCCCTCCCAGAGCTCGTTCAGGAAGGCGGAGAGGATCTCGTCGAGCATCGATTCCTTGGAATCGAAGTGGTAGTAGAGGCTGCCGGCGAGCATGCCGGCGGCGTCGGCGATCTTGCGGACGGTGGTGGCGTTGTAGCCCTGCGCGGCGAAGACCTCGGCTGCGGTGTCGAGGAGTTCGCGGCGCCGCTCGGGCGAGGCCGTCACCTGGGTCTTCTTCTTGTTCGTTGGCACGGGCCCATTCTGCGGCTACGCGTGCTGGCTGCTGACCGACACCGTCTCGCCCGTCATGTACGACGAGTAGCCGCTGGCGAGGAAGACGATGACGTTGGCGACTTCCCAGGGCTCGGCGTACCGGCCGAAGGCCTCGCGGGAGGTGAGTTCGGCGAGCAGCTCCTCGCTGGTGACCTTCACCAGGTGCGGGTGCATGGCCAGGCTCGGGGCGACCGCGTTGATCCGTACGCCGAACTCGGCGGCCTCCAGGGCGGCGCAGCGGGTCAGTGCCATCACCCCGGCCTTGGCGGCGGCGTAGTGGGCCTGGCCGGTCTGGGCGCGCCAGCCGATGACGGAGGCGTTGTTGACGATGACCCCGCCTCCGGTGCCGGCTGCCTTGAAGGACCGCAGCGCGGCGCGGGTGCAGCGGAAGGTGCCGTTCAGGGTGACGTCGAGGACGCGGCCCCACTGTTCGTCGGTCATGTCGACGAGGGCGGCGGTGCCGCCGAGGCCGGCGTTGTTGACGACGATGTCGAGGGCGCCGTGGGTCTGTTCGGCGAGCGTGAAGAGGGCCTGGACCTGTTCCTCGTCGGTGACGTCGCACGGGAGGGAGGTGACGCGGTCGGCGCCGAACTCGGCGGCGAGGGCGTCCTCGGTCTCCTTGAGGCGGCGGGCGTGGGCGTCGCCGATGACGATGCGGGCGCCTTCCTCCAGGAAGCGGCGGGCGGTGGCGCCGCCGATGCCGGCTCCGGCGGCCGCGGTGATGACGGCGGTCCGGCCCTTCAGCAGGTCGTGCCCGGGGACGTAGGTGGGGGTGTTCACGCCCGTACCTCCTTGGGAAGGCCGAGGATCCGCTCGGCGATGAGGTTGCGCTGGATCTCGTCCGAGCCCGCGTAGATGGTGTCGGCGCGGGAGAAGAGGAAGAGCCGCTGCCAGTCGTCGAGGTCGTACGGGTCCCCGTGCGCGCCGGCGGCGAGGAGCGAGGGGGCTCCGCAGACGTCCATGGCGAGTTCGCCGAGGTCGCGGTGCCAGCGGGCCCAGTACAGCTTGGCCACGGAGGGCGCGGTGGGGCGCAGGGCGGTGGCGCGCATGGTTTCCAGGCCGATCCAGGCCTGGACGAGGCGGTCGCGGATCAGCGGGTCGGCGATGGCGCCGTTGGTGCGGGCCAGCTCCGCGAGGGCCTCGAGTTCGCGGCGGAAGCCGACCTGCTGGCCGAGGGTGGAGACGCCGCGTTCGTAGCCGAGGGTGGCCATGGCGATGGTCCAGCCGTCGCCGGGGGCTCCGACGACGTGGGCGGCGTCGGTGCGGGCGCCGTCGAAGAAGACCTCGTTGAATTCGGAGGTGCCGGTGAGCTGCACGATGGGCCGGACCTCGACCCCGGGCTGGTCCATGGGGACCAGGAGGTAGGACAGGCCCGCGTGGCGGTGCGAGCCGGGTTCGGTGCGGGCGAGGACGAAGCACCACTGGGCCTCGTGGGCGAGGGAGGTCCACGTCTTCTGCCCGTCGATCACCCACTGCCCGTCCCGGAGGGCCGCGCGGGTGCGGACGCCGGCGAGGTCCGAGCCGGCGTCGGGTTCGCTGTAGCCCTGGCACCACAGCTCCTCCACGGCCCGGATGGGCGGCAGGAAGCGGTGCTTCTGCTCCTCGGTGCCGTGGTCGATGAGGGTGGGGCCGAGGAGCTGTTCGCCGATGTGGTTGACGCGGGCGGGGGCGTCCGCGAGGGCGTACTCCTCGTGGAAGGCGATCTGCTCCTCGGTGCTCGCGCCGCGGCCGCCGTGCTCGACGGGCCAGCCGATGCAGGTCCAGCCGTGGGCCGCCATGTGCCGTTCCCAGGCGAGGCGTTCGGCGAACGCCTCGTGCTCCCGGCCCGGTCCGCCGCGGCCCTTGAGGGCGGCGAACTCGCCGGTGAGGTGGGCCCGTAGCCAACTCCGAACCTCGGTGCGGAACTCCTCGACGCTGCTCATGGCCGTACGTTAACCTACCAAACACTTGTTAGGGAAGGATCCAGGGATGCCCGATGCCACCCGCGACACCCCCGTGCTCTACGAGCGCCGCGGCCCGGTCGCGTACGTGACCATGAACCGCCCCCGCTACCGCAACGCGCAGAACAGCGCGATGACGTACGCCCTCGACGACGCCTTCTACCGCGCCGCCGACGACCCCGAGGTGAAGGTGGTCGTCCTGGGCGGGGCCGGTGAGCACTTCTCCGCCGGCCACGACATCGGCACCCCGGAGCGCGACGCCCACCTGCCCTTCGAGCGGCGGGCCGGGCTGTGGTGGGACCACTCGGAGCGCAGGGGCGCCGAGTCCCGCTTCGCCCGCGAGTCGGAGGTGTACCTGGGGATGTGCCGGCGCTGGCGGGAGCTGCCGAAGCCGGTGATCGCCTCGGTGCAGGGGGCGTGCGTGGCGGGCGGGCTGATGCTGGCCTGGGTCTGCGACCTGATCGTGGCGAGCGAGGACGCCTTCTTCGCCGACCCGGTCGTCCGGATGGGCATCCCCGGCGTCGAGTACTTCGCGCACCCTTGGGCGATGCCGCCGCGGATCGCGAAGGAGTTCCTGTACACGGGCGACCGGATGCCGGCCCGCCGGGCGTACGAGGTCGGTATGGTCAACCGGGTCGTGGAACGGGCGGAGTTGGCGGCCGAGACCGACCGACTGGCGCTGCGCATCGCCGAGATGCCGGGCTTCGGCCTGGCGCTGACCAAGCGGGCCGTCAACCAGGCCGAGGACCTCCAGGGCCTGCACACCGGCATGGACTCGGTCTTCGGCCTGCACCACCTGGCGCACGCCCACAACGCGGAGACCGCGGCGGACTCCCTCGGCGGCATGAACATAGCGGCGATGAAGGAGGCGAACGCCTGATGGACCTCACACAGAGTACGGACGTGGAGGCCTTCCGGGCCGAGGCACGGGCCTGGCTGGCCGCCCACGTGCCCGCCGACCCGCTCCCCTCGCTGGAGACGCGGGAGGGCTTCGCCGCGCACCGGGAGTGGGAGGCGCGGCTGCACGCGGACCGCTGGGCGGTGGTGTCCTGGCCCGAGGAGTACGGCGGCCGGGGCGTCGACATCGTGAAGTGGCTGGTCTTCGAGGAGGAGTACTGGGCGGCGGGCGCCCCCGGCCGGGTCTCCCAGAACGGCATCAACCTGCTCGCCCCCACCCTGTTCGACCACGCCACCTCCGAGCAGCGGGCCCGGGTGCTGCCCTCCATGGCGAGCGGCGAGGTGATCTGGGCGCAGGCCTGGTCGGAGCCGGAATCGGGCTCCGACCTGGCCTCGCTGACCTCGCGGGCGGTGCGCACGGAGGGCGGCTGGCTGCTGTCAGGGCAGAAGACCTGGTCCTCGCGGGCGGCCTTCGCGGACCGCGCGTTCGGCATCTTCCGCACCGACCCGGACACCCCGAAACCCCACCAGGGGCTCACGTACCTGATGTTCGACCTGCGGGCGCCGGGGGTGACGGTGCGGCCCATCGGCCGCCTCGACGGCAAGCCGGCGTTCGCGGAGCTCTTCCTGGACCAGGTCTTCGTACCGGACGAGGACGTGATCGGGGAGCCGGGGCAGGGCTGGCGGATCGCGATGTCGACCACGGGCAACGAGCGGGGGCTCACCCTGCGCTCCCCCGGCCGGTTCCTGGCGGCCGCCGGCCGGCTGCGCACCCTGTGGGAGGCGGCCGGCGACCCCGCCGACACGGCGCTGCGGGACCGGGTGGCGGACGCGGTGGTCGGGGCGCGCGCGTACGAGCTGTTCACCTGGGCCAACGCCTCCCGGTTCGCGGCGGGCGAGACCATCGGCGCCGAGTCCAGCCTGAACAAGGTGTTCTGGTCCCAGTACGACATCGCCCTGCACGAGACCGCCCTGGACCTGCTCGGCGCGGACGCGGAGCTGGCGGACGGCGAGTGGGCCGAGCCGTGGGTCTTCTCGCTGGCCGGGCCGATCTACGCGGGCACGAACGAGATCCAGCGCGACATCATCGCCGAGCGGCTGCTCGGCCTCCCGAAGGGCCGCCGCTGATGCGCTTCCTGCTGACCGACGAGCAGTCGGACTTCGCCCGTACGCTGCGCTCCCTGCTGGGGGCGGCCGACGTGCCGGCGGCGGTACGGGCCTGGGCGGCCGGCGACCTGAACCCCGGGCGGGCGGTGTGGGCCCGCCTCGCGGACACGGGCCTGTTCGCGCTGGCCGTGCCGGAGGAGTACGACGGGGCGGGCCTGCTGCCGCTGGAGCTGGCCCTGGGCTTCGTGGAGCTGGGGCGGGCGGGGGTGCCGGGCCCGGTGGTGGAGAGCGCGGCGGTGTCCGTACTGCTCTCCGAGCTCGGCGACGAGGCGCTGGCGAAGCGCTTCCTCCCGGCGCTGGCCGCGGGCGAGGCCTCCGCGACCCTGACCCTGCCGGGCGGGAGCCCGTACGCCCTGGACGCGGACGCGGCGACGTACTGCTTCACGGTGTCGGCGGCGGGCGAGCTCCGCCTGACCCACGGCATCGCGGCCGAACGGCAGGCCTCCCTCGACCCGGCCCGCAGGCTCTCCCGCCTGCCGGCGGCCGGGGCCCTGATCGCGACGGGCCCGGCCGTCTCCGCCGCGGCGGAGACGGCCGGGCGCTGGGCGCGGCTGCTGACGGCGGCCCAGTGCCTGGGCACGGGCGAGGCGCTGCTGGCCCGCACGGTGGAGTACGCGAAGCAGCGCACCCAGTTCGGGACCCCGATCGGCTCCTTCCAGGCGGTCAAGCACCGGCTGGCGGACACCCTGCTGGGCCTGGAGTTCGCCCGGCCCCTGCTGTGGGCGGCGGCGCTGTCCCTGTCCCCGGCGGACGTGGCGGCGGCGAAGCTCACCGCGGGCGAGGCGGCGTACGCGGCGGCGATGAGCGCCCTCCAGCTGCACGGCGCCGTGGGCTACACGGAGGAGCTGGACCTCTCCCTGTGGCTGCGCAAGGCCCGCCCGCTGCGGGACGCCTGGGGCACGCCGTCGGCCTGCCGGGCGGAGGTCCTTCAGCCGCGGGTGCGGTGATAGGTCACCACGGCGGTGTTCACCAGCACGACCCCGCCGAACCACAGGGCCCCGGTCCGCCACCCCACGGCGTACAGCGCGAGGGTGGCGGCCCCGAACACCACGGCCTTGACGGCGAGCTGGGCGGCGAGCGGCACGGGGTAGGCCGCCTTGGGTGCGGCGAAGGCGCCCCACAGCACGCCTGCGGCGGCCGGGCCGGCCACGGCGAGCCCGATGGACCAGACCCGGCCGATGTCCCGGGTCCAGCCCCACCAGGCGAGGGCGGCGAGGGCCCCGAGCTCCAGGAAGAAGGCCAGCAGGTCATTGGCGCCGTAGAACACCCGCATGAAGGAAGTCATGCGGGTCAACCTCTCCGACGCGGCCCGGAGGCGTCCACTCCGTGGGCGCCGCCTTCTCACATGACGGCGACCCGGAGCGTGACGACGTAGCACTCCTCGACCGTGCCGTCGGGGAAGAGGGGCGCCAGCCGGGCCCGTTCGGCGTCGAGGAACGCCCGCGTGTCGTCCTCGCCGAGCAGGAGGAAGGCGGAGTGGCTGGCGTGGTTGGCGAGGTGCGTGGCCAGCGGGATCCGCCGGGACCACCGCACCTCGCGGGTGGTGAAGGCCAGCCCTTCCATGGACTCGCGGGTGGGCAGCCCGGTCACCCCGAAGAAGGCGCGCAGCCGTTCGTCCTGTTCGGCGATCCAGGGGACGGTGGTGTCCATGTCGTTCCACCAGAGCGCGAGCGCGCCGCCGGGCCGCAGCACGCGCCGGGCTTCGGGGACCGAGCGCGCGGCGTCGGTCCAGTGCCAGGCCTGGGCGTACGTGAGGAAGTCGAACGCGGCGCTCGCCAGCGGCAGCCGGTCCCCGTCCCCGCGCACGACCGGGATCCCCGGGTTCGCCAGCCGGAACTCGGCGGCCATCCCGTCCCCGGGCTCCACGGCCAGGACCTCGGCCCCGCGTTCCCGCAGCAGCGCGGTGGCGATCCCGGTCCCCGCGCCTACGTCGGCCACGCGCGCCCCGGCGAGCGGGCGCCCGGCGAGTTCCTCGACGGCGTCGAAGAGGGCGGGCGGGTAGCCGGGCCGGTTCGCGCGGTAGAGCGCGGCGGCGGCGTCGAAGGACCGTGCGCGTTTCGTCATGCGGCCAATGTATGGAACCGGTAAGGGACGTGACGGCATCTCAGTGATCGAACGAACGACGAACGACCAAGAACGAGGTAAGGCACCATGCGACGGACGATGACCGGGATGACGCTGTGCGCGGCAGCCGCCCTGCTGCTGACCGGCTGCGGAAGCGACACCCCGAAGCCGGCCGCCGACAACGGCAAGCCCGCGGCCTCCCAGAGCGCCGCCCCCGCCTCCTCCGCGCCGGCGGCCAAGACCGGCGGCGCGACGCACGAGGTGGTCCTGGAGGTCGGCGGCACGGGCAAGACGGCAGTCATGTACAGCGGCATCGGCAGCGGCTTCGAGCAGCAGACCCTGCCGTGGACGAAGTCGGGCACCGCCGAACTCACCGCCGCGGAGCAGAAGTTGGGCTACCTGGTGAGCGTGGTCCCGGGCTCGATCACGGGCGCCGACGGCATGCTGGTGTCAGCGCCGTGCTCCATCAAGGTGGACGGCAAGGTGGTCGCCGAGAGCGACGGCCTGAAGAACGCGAAGGGCTGCTCGTACGTCATCAAGCAGTAGTCGCCCGGCTCAGTTCTCGGGACGGAACTCGCGCACGACCTCGATGCGGCCGACGATGTGCCGGTTGAACTCGTCGAGTTCCTCCGCCGGGACCCACAGCTCCAGGATGGTCTCGCCGCCGGCCTGCTGGACCGGGTAGCGGGCCAGGAAGTCCGAGTCGACCTCGAAGCGGGTCACGAAGCCCACCCCGGAGTGCTTGACGTTCCAGTCGCGGGCGATGCGGATCGCGTAGTCCTCGTTCAGCACCGGATAGAAGATGGGCTGCTCGGGCAGGCGCGGCGGCCAGGCCTGCCAGTCGAGGGCGCGGACCAGGTCGAGCTCCTCGGGGCCGGTCGGGCGCCAGAGGGTGGTCGTGGGTTTGGCCGTGGTGGACATGCGGCGACCCTAGGGCGGGTACGCGCCGTTGACCAGTGGGTTTCAGTCGCGGGGGCGGCGCAGCGAGAGCCATCCCAGGGTCGCGGTCTGGAGCAGGAGCAGCGCGGCCGTGCCCGCCGCCTCCCAGCGGGGTTCGGCGGGCCGGGGGCCGAGGGACCAGGCCTGGCCGTCGGGGTCCACGGTCACCGTGAGGCGGGCGCCGACGGCGAGGTCCAGGGAGACCGGGCCGGGCAGGTCGCGGCCCGCCTCCGTGCGCAGGCGCAGCGACGGCGAGTTGACGGAGCCGTCTTCCACCATGGTCCGCGAGGCCACCACGGCCACTTCCTCCCGGCCCCCGTCGTGGAGGTCGTGCCGGTCCCAGGTGATCCCGCCGAGCACCGCGACCCCCACCGCCGTGAGCGCGACGGCGGTGCGGGCCACGAACTCCGCGCCGGTGCCGTGCGGGACGGCGGCGCCGATGACGAAGAGGGCCAACAGGACGGGGACCCAAGCGCCCTCGGGGCCCCGCAGCAGCCAGATGGCACCGAACTCCGCTGCCAGGAGAAGGCAGTTGCGGAGCAGCGCCCCCGGCAGCCGCCGTATCAGTTCGACCATGGACACATCATGCCCGGGGATATCCCGGTGCGGACAAGGCGGGCCTTGCATAAGATCCGTTACAAGGGCGGGGTCGTAGCACAGAGGTAGTGCGCCTACACAGCATGGAGGAGGACGCCGGTTCGAATCCGGCCGCCCCGCCCCCTTACCCCACCGCCGACACCCATGCCGCGGCCGACGCCAGCGCAGTGGCTCCGGCGGGCAGCGGCAGTCCCAGGAACCCGTGGAAGACGCCCGGGTGGAGCTGGACCGTGCAGTCCACTCCCGCCGCCGCGAGCCGGCGCCCGTAGGCCATGCCCTCGTCGCGCAGGACGTCGCAGTCCGCGAGGACGATCAGGGTGGGCGGCAGGCCCGACAGGTCGGGGGCGAGCAGCGGCGAGACGTGCGGGTGCGCCGGGTCGCCGCCGTACTGGTCCCAGTACCAGGCCATGTGGGCGGCGGTGTGGAAGTACCCATCGGCGTAGGCCTCCACCGACGCGGACGCCATGGCCGCGTCGAGCGGCGGATAGAACAGCAGCTGGCCCGCTACGAGTTCGGGCGCACGCAGGGTCGTGACGGCGGCCAGGTTGCCCCCACTGGAGTCCCCCGCCAGCACCACCCGGTCCGGGTCGCAGCCCAGCGAGGGGGCCTCGGCCCGGGCCCACAGCAGTACGGTCAGCGCGTCGTCCGGCGCCGCCGGCCAGGGGTGTTCCGGGGCCAGGCGGTAGTCCGCCGAAACGACCACCGCGCCCGAGGCCGCCGCCAGCGTGCGGCACAGCGCGTCGTGGGTGTCGAGCCCGCACATCACCCAGCCCCCGCCGTGCAGGAAGACGACCAGAGCGCGGCCCTCGGAACCCGGCTCCGGGTCGTAGACCCGGACCGGGACCCCGTCCGCCACCGTGTCGTACACCGAGGCCACGGCCGGGCCCGGCGGTCCGGGAACGGCGGCCGCCCGCAGGGCCTCCGTGTCGCCCGGCCCCGGGAAGCCTGCCGTCATCGCGTCGCACAGCCGCCTGGCCGCCGGTGACAAGGGGTCGCTCATGACGTCGTCATCCCTCCGTCGACGGTGAACTCGGTGCCCGTGACGTACGAGGAGGCGTCCGAGCAGAGGAAGAGCACCAGCTCCCCCACTTCCTCGGGCCGCCCCATCCGCCCCAGCGGTACGTGCGACCAGTCGCGGCCCGCGACGGCCTCGGCCACCATCGGGGTGTCGATGGCCCCCGGATGCACCGAGTTGACCCGGATCCGGTCCCCGGCCAGGTCGAGCGCCGCCGACCGCGTCAGCCCGCGCAGCCCGAACTTGGTGGATCCGTACGCCGCGTGGCCCGGGATCCCGACCAGTCCGGCCGTGGAGGAGATGTTGACGATCGAGCCGCCGCCGCCCGCCCGCAGCACCGGCGCCACCGCCTGGATGCCGAGGAACGGGCCGAGGAGGTTGACCCGCAGCAGGGTCTCGAAGTCTTCGAGCCGCTGCTCCTCCACGTGGGCCGTGCGCCACAGGGCCGCGTTGTTGACCAGTGCCGAGACCGTGCCGAAGGCGGAGACGGCCGCGGCCACGACCCCGGCCCAGCTCGCCGGGTCGGCCACGTCGTGGCGGACGTACAGGCCCTGGTCGCCGAGATCGGCGGCGACCGCCCGGCCCTCGTCCTCCCGTACGTCCGTGACGACGACCCGCGCGCCGGCTTCGGCGAACAGGCGGGCCTCGGCCGCGCCCTGGCCGCGCCCGGCTCCGGTGACGACGACGACCTTTCCGTCGAGGGAGATGGCCATGGCTCAGGCCTCCTGTTCCAGGGCGCGGAAGTGCGGGATGACCTTCTCGCCCCACTGGCGGATGGTCTCCAGGCAGGCCTCCTGCGGGACCGTGCCCATCTGGATCAGGCACATGACCTCGTCGACGCCGATCTCGCGCAGCTGCTCGACGTAGGCGATGGCGGTTTCGGCGCTGCCGTACGCGTGCTCCGCGTTGTAGGTGCCGGTGTCGACGGGCCGCGCCGGGATGTTGGCCTCGTGGAGCTTGGCGACGAGTTCCTCGCGGCCCTGCGCCAGAGCGGCGACGTGGTCCTCGTCCTCCGCGTAGCCCGTCGGCGCGGGGGCGTTGCCGTACCAGTGGGCGATGGATTCGGCGAAGAAGCGCTGTCCGCGCGTGCCGAGCCGCAGGGCGCGCTCGGCGTCGTCGAGGACGATGGTCGGGCAGAGGGCGGAGAGGTGGTCGTTGACCTCGCTCGACACGAGGCGCTCGCCGGTGCGGGTCGCGATGGCCTCGTCGTAGACCTTGCGCATGGTGCGGACGTCATCGGCGCCGGCGAAGCCCATCACCAGGGCGCCGATGCCGAGTTCGGCGGCGAGCTTGAGGGTGTCGTGCTTGGAGCAGGCCATGAAGAGCGGCGGGTGCGGGTCCTGGACCGGGCGGGGCAGGATCGCGCCGGGGCCGATGTCGATGGAGCCGTGCCATTCGAACTCGGGCTCGCGCCAGGCGGCGGAGAAGATCCGCAGCGCCTCTTCCATCTGCGGGTAGGTGTCCTCGGGCTTCACCCCGTACATGGACATCTCCTGCCGGGTGGCGCCGCGGCCGGCGCCGATGTCGACGCGGCCGCCGGAGAGCACGTCGAGCATGGCGGCGCGCTCGGCGACGCGTACCGGGTGCTGGTAGCCGAAGGGCATGGTGACGACGCCGTGGCCGATGCGGATCTTCTGCGTCCGGGCGGCGACCCAGGTCAGGAAGATCTCGGAGGCGCTCATGTGGGCGTACTGGGTCAGCGAGTGGTGTTCGACGGCCCAGATCCGGGCGAAGCCCATCTCCTCGGCGAGGACGGCCTGTTCGACGCAGTCGTGGATGACCTGGCGCTCGCGCTCCGGGGTCGGGTCGACGAGCTGAGCCTCGAAGATCATCGAGAACTTCACGGGGAGATCCCTCCATCCGGCGGATGCGGTTTCGAATCGGTATTTCGAATAGGAATACTTCTAGCAGTCATACCCCTCGGGGGGAAGGGTGCCGCGGGGACCGGTCGTAGACTGCGCTGCGTGGCAGACGAGAAGGCAGACGAGGCGAACAAGCGCACGCTCCCCGCGACCAGCTGGGCGGTGCTCGGGCTGCTCTCCTTCGGGGAGGAGCTCTCCGGCTACGACCTGAAGAAGTGGTCGGACTGGTCGCTGCGCTTCTTCTACTGGAGCCCGTCCTTCAGCCAGATCTACAGCGAGCTCAAGCGCCTGGAGAAGGCCGGCTACGCCTCCTCGCGGATGGTCACCCAGGAGACCGGCACCCGAGACAAGCGGGTGTACCGGATCACGGACGACGGCATGGCGGCCGTACGGGAATGGGCCCGCGAGGCCCCGGTCGACCCGCCCGTGCTCAAGCACGGGCCGATGCTGCGGCTGTGGCTGGGCCACCTGCTGGAGCCGGAGCAGATGCGGGAAGTCCTGGTCCAGCACCAGGAGTTCGCGGAGAAGATGCGCCGTCGGGCAGTGGCCGACGTGGAGGGCGCCAAGGACGAGTCGGCGTGGGCGTATCCGACGCTCACGCTCAAGTGGGCCGAGCGGTACTACGCCTCCGAGCGCGACCTCGCGGCCGCCATGCTTCAGGACATCGAGGAGCTCGGCAAGCGCCCGTAGGTGCGCCGGAAGTAGAGCAGCGGGGGCTCGCCGGCGCGGTGCGCGGTCAGGGCGGTGACCCGGCCGAGGGCGATCTCGTGGTCGCCGCCGTCCAGCACGCCCTCCAGATCGCATTCGACGCCGGCGAGGACCCCGTCGAGCAGGGGCGCGCCGTTTCCGCCCGGCCGCCAGGGGACGCCGGCGAACTTGTCCCCGCCGGTCACGGCGAAAGTACGGCACAGCTCCTGCTGGTCGGCGGCCAGGATGTTGACGGCGAAGGCCCCCGCCGCCCGGATCTTCGGCCAGGTGGTCGAGGTGCGCGCCGGACAGAAGCAGACCAGCGGCGGGTCCAGCGAGACGGACGAGAAGGACTGGACGGCCATCCCGACGGGACGGCCGCCGCTTTCGCATGCCGTGATGACGGCGACGCCGGTGCAGAAGCTGGAGAGGACCGACTTGAGGGTCTCCACGGGAGCCTCCAAATATTTCTACTAGGTATATGCCTAACCGAAACACCTGTGATTGGATACCGCCCACGCTCGCTCGTCAAGTAGGGAGGGTCCGTCCGATGCCACCGCCACCCGCTGTGCCACCTCCGCCCGCCACGCTCGCCCGGCTTCCGGAGTACGCGGCCGCCGTGTACGGGGACCGCGAGGCGCTCGCCGACGGGGAGGTCCGCTGGACCTTCGCCCGGCTGGCCGCCGAGATCGCCGCCGCCGCCCGCGCGGCCATCGCGCACGGCATCCGGCCCGGGGACCGGGTGGCGGTCTGGGCGCCCAACAGCCGCCAGTGGATCGCCGCCGCGCTGGGCGCGGTCGGCGCGGGCGCCGTCCTCGTGCCGGTCAACACCCGCTACAAGCCCGCCGAGGCCGCCGACATCATCCGGCGCAGCGGTGCCCGCGTGCTCTTCACCGAGCGCGGCTTCCTCGGCACCGACTACGTCGAGGCCCTGCGCGCCTCCGGCGAGGACCTCGGCGCGCTCGCCTCCACCGTCGTCCTGCGCGGCGGGACCGGCCCCGAGTGCTGGGAGGCGTACCTGGCCGCCGGGGAGTCCGTCACCGACGCGGAGCGGCTCGCCCGCGCCGGCCTGATCCGCCCCGAGGACATCGGCGACATCCTTTACACCTCCGGCACCACCGGCCGCTCCAAGGGGGTGATGACCACCCACGGCCAGACGCTGCGGCTGTACGCCTCCTGGTCCGAGCTGGTCACCCTGCGACCCGGCGACCGGTACCTGCTGGTCAACCCCTTCTTCCACACCTTCGGCTACAAAGCCGGCGTCCTGGCGTGCCTGCTGCGCGGGGTGACGATGCTCCCCGAGGCCGTCTACGACACCGACCGCATCCTGGCGCGGATGGCCGCGGAGCGGGTGACCTGCCTGATGGGCCCGCCGACCGTCTTCCACGGCCTGATCCGGCACCCCGCGCTCGCCACCCACGACCTCTCCGCGCTGCGGCTCGCGGGGACCGGGGCGGCCTCGGTCCCGACCGCCCTGGTCGAGGAGATCCGCTCCGTCCTGGGCGCGCCCGACGTGTTCACCGCGTACGGGCTGACGGAGTCCGGCGGGGTCGTCTCCGTCTGCCCCACCGACGCCGACGCCCGGACGCTCGCCCACACCGTCGGCCTGCCGCTGCCCGGCACCGAGGTACGGATCGCCAACCCGCTCGGCGAGGTGCTGCCGGCCGGGGAACCGGGCGAGGTGCAGGTCCGCGGCTACCACGTCACCCCGGGGTACCTGGACGACCCGGCGGCCACCGCCGAGGCCGTGCTGCCGGGCGGCTGGCTGCGCACCGGGGACATCGGCGTCCTCGACGGGCGCGGCTACCTGTCGATCACCGACCGACTGAAGGACATGTACGTGGTCGGGGGCTTCAACGCCTACCCGGCGGAGGTGGAGAACGTCCTGCTGACCCATCCGTCCGTCACCGACGCGGCCGTGGTCGGCGCCCCGGACGAGCGGCTCGGCGAGGTGGGCGTGGCCTACGTGGTCACCGCCGGGCCGGTCACGGCCGCCGAGCTGACGGCATGGAGCCGGGAACGGCTGGCCAACTTCAAGGTGCCGCGGCGCTTCCACCTGGTGGCGGAGCTCCCGCGCAACGCGGGCGGCAAGCTGCTGAAGACGGAGCTGCGGCGCACGGCACGGGGGGAGGGCGCGTGAGCGGCCTGGAGTGGACGCCCGAACAGGAGGAACTGCGGGACGCCGTACGGGCGGTCCTCGCGCGGCACCCCGGCCACGCGGCCTGGGGCCCGCTGACGGCCCAGGTGGGCGCGGCCGCGCTGGCGGTCCCGGAGGAGTACGGCGGCCTGGGCTGCGGGGCGGCCGAGGTCGGGGTGGTCATGTCGGAACTGGGCCGCGCGCTGAGCCCCGTACCGTACCTGGGCTCGGCGGTGCTGACCGCAGGGGCCCTGCTGGCCTCGGGCGCCGGGGAGGCATGCGCCCGCCTCCTCCCGTCCCTGGCGGACGGCTCCCTGGTGGGAGCGCTGGCCTGGGCCGAGCCCCCTCGCGGGGGGCCGAGCGCGGACGCGGACCCCGGGTACGGCGGCTGGGAGGCCGGCGACATGGCCACCCGGGCGGAGCCCGACGGTGACGGGTGGGTGCTCACCGGCACCAAGCAGTACGTACTGGCGGGCCCGGCCGAGCCGTCCCTGGTCCTGGTCTTCGCCACCATCGGCGGCGGTACCGAGGCCGGCCGGGGCCCCGGCGGCGCCACCGAACCCGCCACCCCGCCCGGCCGGAGGGCTCGGCTCGGGCTGTTCGAGCTCACCGCCCCGCCCGCGGCCTTCACCGCCCGGTCCGCCATGGACCGCACCCGGCCCCTCGCCGAGCTGGCGCTCGACCGGACCCCGGCCCGGCTGCTCTCGCCCGACGGCGCCGGAGTCCTGGCCCGGGTCCGGGACCTGGCCTGCACGGCGCTGGCCGCCGAACAGGCGGGGGCCGCCGCGCGGGCGCTGGAGTCCACGGTCCGGTACGCCAAGGACCGGGTCCAGTTCGGCCGGCCCATCGGCTCCTTCCAGGCCGTGAAGCACCGGCTCGCCGACATGTACGCGGCCGTGGAGTCGGCCCGCTCGACGGCCCTGGCAGCGGCCGCCGCCGGGGCCCCGCCCCACCTGGCGGCCGCCGCCAAGTCGGCCTGCTCGCAGGCGTACGCGTACGTCGCCGGGGAGATGATCCAGCTGCACGGCGGCATCGGCATCACCTGGGAGCACGAGGCGCACGAGTTCTTCAAGCGCGCCCACGGCTCTGCCCTCCTGTTCGGCTCCCCGGCCGCGCACCGGGCCCGGCTCGCGGCCGAACTCGGCTACACGGCGGCGGGCTGACGTACCCTCGGGCCATGACGCGCAGTGCGATAAACCTCCGCAAGGTCGAAGAAACGGCTCCGGCGCTCGTGAGCCTCTACAAGAGCGCCGGGGTCTCACTGCGCAAACACGGCATGGAGGAGAGGCGCGCCGCCGTCTACCTGGTCCTGGACTACTCGGGGTCGATGAAGCCGTACTACGCGGACGGCAGTGTGCAGGCCCTCGCCGACCGGGTGCTGGGCCTGTCCGCGCACCTCGACGACGACGCCCGCGTGCCGGTGGTGTTCTTCTCCACCGACGTCGACGCGGTGGAGGAGATCTCCCTCGCCGGGCACGAGGGCCGGGTCACCGAGATCGCCTCCCGCCTCGGCCACATGGGCAAGACGGCCTACCACGCGGCGATGGACGCGGTGATCGACCACTACCAGGACTCGGGGTCGACACTGCCCGCCCTCGTCGTCTTCCAGACCGACGGCGGGCCGATCAACAAGCTCGCCGCGGAGAAGTACCTGTGCAAGGCGTCCCCTCTCCCCCTCTTCTGGCAGTTCGTCGGCTTCGGCAACACCCGCAGCTCGCAGTTCGACTTCCTGCGCCGGCTGGACGAACTGCCCGTCCCGGACCGCCGCGTGGTGGACAACGCGGGCTACTTCCACGCGGGCCTGGACCCGCGCACCGTCCCGGACTCGGAGCTGTACGACCGGCTCGTCGGCGAGTTCCCGGCCTGGCTGGCGGCGGCGCGCGCCGCGGGCATCGTACGGAACTGAGTCCGTGCGCGCCTGACCTGCGACCGCCGGTGCCCGCGCTTTGATGGACGTATGACGCATACCAGTTGGGCAGTCTTCGAGAAGGCGGAACCGGAGTTCGCGGCGGCCGTCCAGGCCCGTTTCGCGCAGTACCCGCACCACGTCCTGGCCACCCTGCGCAAGGACGGCTCGCCCCGGGTGGCCGGACTCAACGTCGACATCCGGGGCGGGGAGCTGTGGCTCGGCATGATGTTCGGCTCGATGAAGGCCAGGGACCTCCAGCACGACCCGCGCTTCGCCCTCCACACGAACCCCGGTGCGGGAGAGGAGATGCAGGGCGGGGACGTACGGATCTCCGGGCGCGCGGTGGAGCTGGTGGACCCGCCGGAGCTGCACCGGTACGCGGAGGAGACGGACACCCCGCACCCCTTCCACCTCTTCTACGCCGACCTGACGGAGGTCGTCCGCATCAGTGTGGACGGCGACGAGCTGGTCATCCGCTCGTGGACCCCGGCGCACGGCCTGCGCACCCTGCGCCGGGGCAATGACGACGAGCCGCCGCGCGAGGATCCGGCGCCGGCTAGCTGAGCGGGAGCGGCACCGGGAGCGGGACCGGGACCGGGAGCGGGAGGCCGCTGCCGAGCGCGGAGGGGTCGACGTCCACCCAGCTGCGGTCGATGTTGAGGGTGACCCCGCCGTACGTGGCGTCGTGGTCCCCGCGGAACTGGTGCGCCCGGCGCCGGCCGGACCACTTGCGGGTGCCCTCGGGCAGGCCCATGTCGGCATCGGCGACGGAGGCCGCGCCGTTCCAGCGGGCGACCCACAGCACGTCGGGCATGGCGTGGGGGGCCTGGTGGTGGTGGGCGCTCAGCGCCTTGGCCCCGGAGCTCGCCGATACGTAGGCGGCGGAACGGTACCCCAGCTCGTGCAGCCGGACCGTCCAGGCGGTCAGGTAGGCGACGACCGGGGCGTCCCAGGTGGCGCGGTCGGTGTAGTGCTCCAGGTCGTTGTAGAGCAGGGTGCCCGCGCCCAGGCCCAGTGAGCGGGCCGCGTCCACCGCGCCGTCGGCGGCGGTGCGGCCCTGCGCATCGGCCTCGGAGGGGTCGGTGGACAGGCCCGTGGCGGCGTTGTGCCAGGGCTGCGGGCCGACCCAGATGGGCATCAGGTGCCAGCCGGCCCCGGCCTGCCGCTCGACCCAGTCTGCACTGAGCTGCGGCTGGGCGCAGGCCCGGGCGGGGCCGCCGATGTAGATGCCGATCGCGCCGAACGGGGACTCGGCGCGCCAGGTGTCCATGGCCCGCTGGGTCGGGGCGGTGCAGGCGTCGAAGCCCTGGCCGGTGAAGGGCTGCTGGCCGGTACGGGGCGCGGACGGCTTGGCGACGGTGCGGCCGCCGGTGTCGGCGGCTCCCGTCGTGACGGGCGCCAGCAGGGCGGCGCCCAGCAGGCAGCTCAACATCAGTCGGGTGGGGGGCATGTGACCCACTGTTACCAGAAGTCACGCGGGTGGTGTCCGAGGCGCGGGACGTCGCGGGACGTGTGTTGACGGCGGACCGGCCCGGGAGGACGAGCCTCCCGGGCCGGTTGCCGGTTCACTGTTCCCCGCGAGCAGGGCGAGCAGGGGCGGTCAGGTGGCCGCGTCAGATCACGGGCGCCAGGTGCCGGTGCTCCACAGCGCGCCGCCGATGCCCTGGCCGCCGCCCTGGGCGTAGACGACGAAGTTGCCGTCGTCCTGCAAGTGCGCGTAGGCGCCCGGGTGGCCCCACGTGCCGGTGCTCCACAGGGCGCCGCCCGTGGTGGGGCCGCCGCCCTTGCGGTACACGACGAGGTTGCCGTCGTCCTGCATGCGGGCGTACGCTCCCGGGCTGTACAGGCCGGTGCTCCACAGGTTCTGCCCGGTCGCCCGGTCGACGACGACCAGGTTGCCGTCCGGCCCCACCAGCAGCGCGGTCTTGGCGTCGTGCGTCCAGGCGCCGGCCGCCAGGTTCTGGTTCGCGGTGAGCTTGGTACCCCGCTGCCAGGTCCCGGTGGACCACAGGGCCGCGCCGGAGCTGCTGTAGAGGACGAGGTTGCCGTCGTCCTGGAGCTTGAGGGAGGCCCCGGGGTTGCCGTAGGTGGCGGAGGACCAGACGGCCGCGCCGGCCTTGTTGTAGACGACGAAGTTGCCGTCGGCCTGGACGGTGGCGTAGGCGCCGGGGTTGCCGTAGGTGCCGGTGGCCCACAGCGGGACGGCGGTGCCGTTGCCCGCCTTGTAGGACAGGACGAGGTTGCCGTCGCTCTGCATGGTCAGCTTGGCGCTGGCGCTCTCGATGGCGGCGTCGGGGCAGATCAGGTCGTTGCGGGCGGAGCCGGAGGCGTCGACGTCGACGTAGTTGCGGTCGATGCCGAGCTGGATGCCGCCGTAGGTCTCCTTGGTGTCGCCCGCGAACTGGTGGGCGCGCCTGCTGCCCAGCCACTGCTTGGTGCAGGTGCTCAGGCCCATGTCGGTGTCCGAGACACCGGCGGAGCCGTTCCAGTTCGCGGTCCACATCACGTCGGGCATGGAGCCCGGCTTCGTGTCGTGGGCGGCGCTGAGCGCCTTGGCGCCGGAGTTGACGGCGACGTAGGCGCCGCTGCGGTAGCCCAGCTCGTGCAGCTTCTCCGTCCACGCCGTGAGGTAGGCGACGACGGGGCCGTCGAACTTGGCCCGGTCGGTGTAGTACTCCACGTCGTTGTAGAGCAGCGAGCCCGGGTCCATGCCGAGGGCCTGGGCGGCGGCCGCGGCGCCGGTGGCGGCCGTGCGTCCCTGCCCGTCGGCGACGGCGAGGTCGGTGGAGAGCATGTTGGCCGGGTCGATCGCGGTGTTCCACGGCTGGGGGCCGACCCACAGGGGCATCAGGTGCCAGCCCGCGGTGGCCTGCGTACGGACCCAGTCGGCGGTCAGGTTCGGCTGGGCGCAGCCGCGCGCGCCGCCGCCGATGTAGATGCCGACGGCGCGGTAGGCGGAGTTGGCCTTCCAGACGTTCATCGTGTTCTGGCTCGGCGCGGTGCAGGCGTCGAAGCCCTCACCTCGGTAGGCGCTCGTGATCACGCCGGCGGCCGCGAGCGGCGACGCGGACTGCTCGTCGGCCGTGGTACCGGCAGCGGCGCCCGCACCCGTGCCGGTGCCGGTGCCGGTGCCGGTCAGCACGGCGCTCTCGATCACCTTGCGGACGGCCGCGGAGGAGGCACCGTACGAGGCGGTCGCCACGACGCCCGGCTGCTGCAGGGCGTAGCGGAACTCCTTGCTGACCGCCTTCGTCTCGGCGGGCAGGGCGGTGCCGGACGCCACGGTCACCGTGGGTATGTCCGCACGCTCCAAGGCGCCCTCGATCGGCTCGAGATGCAGGGTGTCGGCGCGGTCGGCGACCGCGCGGCCCGAGCACTCGGACTGGGTCCCGGCGTGCCCCAGGTACAGGGTGGGCACGTCGAGACGCAGACAGGCCCCGGGGTTGCGCTCGAGGTCCACGACCCGCCACGCGGCGGGAACGGTGACCTTCAGACCTTGGTATTCAACGGTTCTGCCGTCGGCGGCCGTGGCCACGGGGGCCAGGGCGGAGAGCAGCAGGGTGGTGCCGATCGCAGATCCTGTGAGACCGCGCAGCAAAGTTCGGGACGACATTGAGCTCCGGATTCATAGACCGACTGAATTCCGGATCACTATATGCAGACCACGATCTGCATCAACGGGATTGAAAACGGCGGGAGATGGCCTACGGGGCGGCCTGGTCCTGAAAGGCCGGGAGGTCGAAGATGCGCTGCTTGCCCGCGTCGTCCATGAGCTCCACCAGCGGCAGGACCAGCTCCCACAGGTCCTGTTTGTCGACCTCGCGCAGGAGCCCTTCGAGCTCCGCGTCGCCCAGCCCGGCGGCCGCGTCCGCGACCACCTTCCGCGCCTCCGCGGGCAACACCCCGACGAGCGGCAGGAACTCGCCCCACAGCCCGGTGCCCACGACCGCCCCGACGACCCCGGTCAGCACCTCGGCGTCGCGCAGCGCCGGCAGCCCGGCGACCGCCAGCCGGTCCCCCTCCCCCAGCAGCGCGACCAGCGGCAGCAGCGCCTCCCACAACCCCTGCTCGTGGGCGGCCCGCACGAGCGTCCCGAGCTCGTCGGCCGCCAGCCGGGCGGTGAGCTGGGCGATCCGCAGCCGCTGTTCGCCGCCGACCATCGCGGCGACGCCGAGGGCCTCCTCCCAGAGCCCTTCGGCCGCGGCGGCCCGTACGACCGAGCCGAGCCGGTCGTCGCCCATCAGTTCCAGGATGCGGGGCAGCCGCTCGGGCAGGTCGACGTAGAAGCCGGCGCGCAGCACGTCCGTGTCGCCGACCTGTTCCAGGATCCGCCCGAGCACCTGGTCCCTCATGTGCCCGACGAACCGCCCCATGGTGAGGTGGTCGTGCCGCTCGGCGAGGGCGACGGCGATCCGTACGACGAGCCCCTCGTCGAGCCGGTCCACGATCCCGGCGATCTTCCTGGGGTCCAGGTGCCCGCACGCCTCGGCGGTGAAGGACACGGGCAGCTTGGCGATGATGTCCGCGGCCCGCGAGGGCTCCAGCCGCCCGGCGACGGCGGCCGCTAGCCGGGGGCCGAGCGCCTTCTGCGAGATCGCGGCCGCGACCCCGGCCGGCACCAGCTTGGTCGCGGCGGCGATCCTGTCGAGCATCTCCGGGGCCCCGTCGTTCAGTACGGCGCTGACCTGCTCGCGGAAGCGGCGTACGTCCTCGCCCGGCAGCGCGCCGAGGAATCCCAGCTCCGCCTCCCCCAGCAGCCGGGCGACCTTCTCCGCCTCGGCCCGGCTCACCGGAACAGCACCTTGCGTACGGCTCCGCGCGCGAGGGCGGGGACCAGTTTGAGCGCTTCCTCGGCGGCCTCGTTCAGCCCGTCGGCCTGCCGCGCCCGCTCCCGGCGCAGCGCGTCGGCCAGCCGCGCCGCGTCCTGCGGCGCGAGCGAGCCGAACGACTCGGGCAGCGCGGCTGCGGCTGCCCCCAACTCCGTACGCAGCCGGGCCAGTTCTTCCGTACTCACGGGCGACCTCCCACACAGAGACGACGGCTCGCCCCGAGCGTGGACCCGTATTGACTATTAGTCAATACTCGCGGGTAGGCGGGTCCCCGGCGCCGCCTCGCTCACCGCCCGCCCGACAGCAACTCCTTCAGCACGAAGTCCAGTCCGGTGGCCCGCACACGGAACGTGCCAGGCGCGACCCCCGTCTCGGCACCGGCCCCGGAAACGCCACCGCGCCCGCCACCCCTGGTCGGGGACGTGGCGGGCGAGGTGTCAGAATTCCGTACGCCGTTGTACGGACCGTATGAGGGGTCCCGCCCCGGAGGGCGGGGGTACTGCGGGTTGTCAGACCGTCAGCGAGCGGTCCGTCGGCTTGACCGGGTACGGCAGGGTGCTGGAGCCGGTCAGGAAGCGGTCCACGCCGCGGGCGGCCGAGCGGCCTTCCGCGATGGCCCAGACGATCAGCGACTGGCCGCGGCCCGCGTCACCGGCGACGAAGACGCCGTCGACGTTGGTCGCGTAGGAGGCGTCGCGCTCGATGTTGCCGCGCGCGTCCATGGCCAGGCCGAACTGCTCCGTCAGGCCGTTGGCCTGGTCGGTGCCGGTGAAGCCCATCGCCAGGGTGACCAGCTGCGCGGGGAGGACGCGCTCGGTGCCGGGCTTGGTGGTGAGCTTGCCGTCGATGAACTCGACCTCGACGAGGTGGAGCGCCTTGACGTTGCCGTCCTCGTCGCCCTCGAAGTGGGTGGTGTTGACGGAGTAGACCCGCTCGCCGCCCTCCTCGTGCGCCGAGGTGACCTTGTACAGCATGGGGAAGGTCGGCCAGGGCTGGTTGGCGTTACGGTCCTCGCCGGGCTTCGGCATGATCTCCAGCTGCGTGACCGAGGCCGCGCCCTGGCGGTGGGCGGTGCCCACGCAGTCCGCGCCGGTGTCGCCGCCGCCGATGACGACCACGTGCTTGCCCTCGGCCGTGATGGGGGGCGCCATGAAGTCGCCCTCCTGGACCTTGTTGGCGAGCGGCAGGTACTCCATCGCGAAGTGGATGCCGCCGAGCTCGCGGCCCGGGACCGGGAGGTCGCGGGAGACGGTGGCGCCCGCCGCGATGACCACCGCGTCGAACCGCTTGCGCAGGTCCGTGGCGGTGATGTCGCGGCCGACCTCGATGCCCGTGCGGAACTTGGTGCCCTCCGCGCGCATCTGCTCGATGCGGCGGTTGATGTGCACCTTCTCCATCTTGAACTCGGGGATGCCGTAGCGCAGCAGGCCGCCGATGCGGTCGGCGCGCTCGTACACGACCACGGTGTGGCCGGCCCGGGTCAGCTGCTGGGCGGCGGCCAGACCGGCCGGGCCCGAGCCGATGACGGCTGCCGTCTTGCCCGACAGGCGCTCGGGCGCCTGCGGGGTGACGTCGCCGTTGTCCCAGGCCTTGTCGATGATCGAGACTTCGACGTTCTTGATGGTGACGGCCGGCTGGTTGATGCCGAGCACGCACGCCGACTCACAGGGAGCCGGGCACAGCCGCCCGGTGAACTCCGGGAAGTTGTTCGTGGCGTGCAGGCGCTCCGACGCGGCGGACCAGTCCTCGCGGTAGGCGAAGTCGTTCCACTCGGGGATCAGGTTCCCCAGCGGGCAGCCGTTGTGGCAGAACGGGATGCCGCAGTCCATGCAGCGGCCGGCCTGCTTGCTGATGATCGGGAGCAGCGAGCCCGGGACGTAGACCTCGTTCCAGTCCTGAAGCCGTTCGGCGACGGGACGGGAGCAGGCGGTCTCGCGGGGGGTGGTGAGGAAGCCCTTCGGGTCAGCCATTGGTCGCCGCCTCCATCATCTTCTCCGTGGTCTCGGTTTCCGAGAGTCCGGCGAGCTCAGCGGCTTCCTTGGCGGCGAGCACTGCCTTGTACGTGGTGGGGATGATCTTGCTGAAGCGGGCTGCCGAGGCGTCCCAGTCAGCCAGGAGCTTCGCGGCCACGGTCGAGCCGGTCTCCTCCTCGTGGCGGCGCACCACATCGTGCAGCCACTGCTTGTCGGTGTCGGACAGGGCCTCGACGGCGCCCGCGTTGCCGACGTTGACGTTGTTCGGGTCGAGGTCGATGACGTACGCGACGCCGCCCGACATGCCGGCCGCGAAGTTGCGGCCCGTCTCGCCGAGGACGACCGCCGTGCCGCCGGTCATGTACTCGCAGCCGTGGTCGCCCACGCCTTCCGAGACGACCAGGGCGCCGGAGTTGCGGACGCAGAAGCGCTCGCCGGTGCGGCCGCGCAGGAACATCTCGCCGCCGGTGGCTCCGTAGCCGATGGTGTTGCCGGCGATGGTGGAGTACTCGGCGAGGTGGTCGGCGCCGCGGTCCGGGCGGACCACGATCCGGCCGCCGGAGAGGCCCTTGCCGACGTAGTCGTTGGCGTCGCCCTCCAGGCGGAGGGTGACGCCCTTCGGCACGAAGGCGCCGAAGGACTGACCGGCGCTGCCCGTGAAGGTCAGGTCGATCGTGTTGTCGGGCAGGCCCGCGCCACCGAACTTCTTGGTGACGTGGTGGCCGAGCATGGTGCCGACGGTCCGGTTGATGTTGCGGATCGCGACCTGGGCTCGGACCGGCAGGGCCGCCTCCGCGGTGTCGGCGTCCAGCGCGTCGGCGGCGAGCTCGATGAGCTCGTTGTCGAGGGCCTTCTCCAGACCGTGGTCCTGCTCGATCAGGGCGTGGCGGACCGCGCCCTCGGGCAGCTCGGGCACGTAGAAGAGCGGCTCCAGGTCGAGACCCTGTGCCTTCCAGTGCGTGACGGCCTTCGTCGTGTCGAGCAGCTCGGCGTGGCCGACGGCCTCCTCGATGGAGCGGAAGCCCAGCTCGGCGAGGAGCTCGCGCACCTCCTCCGCGATGAACTCGAAGAAGTTGACGACGAACTCGGGCTTGCCGGAGAAGCGACTCCGCAGGACCGGGTTCTGCGTGGCGATGCCGACCGGGCAGGTGTCCAGGTGGCAGACGCGCATCATGACGCAGCCGGAGACGACGAGCGGCGCGGTCGCGAAACCGAACTCCTCGGCGCCGAGCAGCGCGGCGATGACCACGTCGCGGCCGGTCTTGAGCTGGCCGTCGGTCTGGACGACGATGCGGTCGCGCAGCCCGTTGAGCAGCAGGGTCTGCTGGGTCTCGGCGAGGCCGAGCTCCCAGGGGCCGCCCGCGTGCTTCAGCGAGGTCAGCGGGGAGGCGCCCGTTCCGCCGTCGTGGCCGGAGATCAGGACGACGTCCGCGTGGGCCTTGGAAACACCCGCGGCGACCGTACCCACGCCGACCTCGGAGACGAGCTTCACGTGGATGCGCGCGACCGGGTTGGCGTTCTTGAGGTCGTGGATCAGCTGAGCCAGGTCCTCGATGGAGTAGATGTCGTGGTGCGGCGGCGGGGAGATCAGGCCGACGCCCGGGGTGGAGTGACGCGTCTTGGCGACCCACGGGTAGACCTTGTGGCCGGGCAGCTGGCCGCCCTCGCCGGGCTTGGCACCCTGCGCCATCTTGATCTGGATGTCGTCCGCGTTGACCAGGTACTCGGAGGTGACGCCGAAGCGGCCGGAGGCGACCTGCTTGATCGACGAACGCCGCGCCGGGTCGTACAGGCGCTCCGGGTCCTCGCCGCCCTCACCGGTGTTGGACTTGGCGCCCAGCTGGTTCATGGCGATGGCGAGGGTCTCGTGCGCCTCCTTGGAGATGGAGCCGTACGACATGGCGCCGGTGGAGAAGCGCTTGACGATGTCGGCGACCGACTCGACCTCGTCGATGGAGATCGACGGACGGTCCTCCGTCTTGAAGCCGAACAGGCCGCGGAGCGTCATCAGCCGCTCGGACTGCTCGTTCACCCGGTCCGTGTACTGCTTGAAGATGTCGTACCGGCGGTTGCGGGTCGCGTGCTGGAGGCGGAAGACCGTCTCCGGGTCGAACAGGTGCGGCTCGCCCTCGCGGCGCCACTGGTACTCGCCGCCGATCTCCAGCGCGCGGTGCGAGGCCGCGATGCCGGAGGCCGGGTACGCCTTGGCGTGGCGCGCGGCCACCTCCTTGGCGACGACGTCCAGGCCGGCGCCGCCGATCTTGGTGGCGGTGCCCGCGAAGTAGGCCGCGACGAACTCTTCGTTCAGGCCGACGGCCTCGAAGACCTGGGCGCCGCGGTAGGAGGCGACGGTGGAGATGCCCATCTTGGACATGACCTTCAGGACGCCCTTGCCGAGCGCGTAGATCAGGTTCTTGATGGCCTGCTCCGGCTCCAGGCCGGACAGGAAGGTACCGGCGCGCAGCAGGTCCTCGACGGACTCCATGGCGAGGTACGGGTTGACCGCGGCCGCGCCGTAGCCGATGAGCAGCGCGACGTGGTGGACCTCGCGGACGTCACCGGCCTCGACGAGCAGGCCCACCTGGGTGCGCTGCTTGGTCGCGATGAGGTGGTGGTGCACGGCCGAGGTGAGCAGCAGCGACGGGATCGGCGCGTGCTCGGCGTCCGAGTGGCGGTCCGAGAGGACGATCAGGCGCGCGCCGGCCGCGATGGCGGCATCGGCCTCGGTACGGATCTCCGCGATCCGCGCGGCGAGCGCGTCGGCGCCGCCCGAGACCCGGTAGAGGCCCGAGAGGGTGGCGGCCTTCATGCCCGGCATGTCGCCGTCGGCGTTGATGTGGATGAGCTTGGCCAGCTCGTCGTTGTCGATCACCGGGAACGGCAGCGTGATGCTGCGGCAGGACGCGGCGGTCGGCTCCAGGAGGTTGGACTCCGGGCCGATCGAGGACAGCAGCGAGGTGACGAGCTCCTCGCGGATGGCGTCCAGCGGCGGGTTGGTGACCTGCGCGAAGAGCTGGGTGAAGTAGTCGAAGAGCAGCCGGGGGCGCTCGGACAGGGCCGCGATCGGCGAGTCCGTGCCCATGGAGCCGAGCGGCTCGCCGGCGGTGCGGGCCATCGGCGCGAGGATGACGCGGAGCTCTTCCTCCGTGTAGCCGAAGGTCTGCTGGCGGCGGGTGACCGAGGCGTGGGTGTGCACGATGTGCTCGCGCTCGGGCAGGTCCGACAGCTCGATCTCGCCGGTCTCCAGCCACTCCGCGTACGGGGCGGCGGAGGCGAGCTCGTTCTTGATCTCGTCGTCCTCGATGATCCGCTTCTGGGCGGTGTCGACGAGGAACATCTTGCCGGGCTGCAGGCGGCCCTTGCGGACGACCTTGGCCGGGTCGATGTCGAGCACGCCGACCTCGGAGCCGAGGACGACGAGGCCGTCGTCGGTGACCCAGTAGCGGCCGGGGCGCAGACCGTTGCGGTCGAGGACCGCGCCGACCTGGGTGCCGTCGGTGAAGGTGACGCAGGCCGGGCCGTCCCAGGGCTCCATCATCGTGGAGTGGTACTGGTAGAACGCGCGGCGGGCCGGGTCCATGGAGGTGTGGTTCTCCCACGCCTCCGGGATCATCATCAGCACGCTGTGCGGGAGCGAGCGGCCACCGAGGTGGAGGAGCTCCAGGACCTCGTCGAAGGAGGCCGAGTCGGAGGCGTCCGGGGTGCAGATGGGGAAGATCCGGTCCAGCACGCCGTCGCCGAAGACGTCCGACGCCAGCTGGGACTCGCGGGCCTTCATCCAGTTGCGGTTGCCCTTGACCGTGTTGATCTCGCCGTTGTGCGCGACGAAGCGGTACGGGTGGGCGAGCGGCCAGGACGGGAAGGTGTTCGTCGAAAACCGCGAGTGGACCAGGGCGAGCGCCGAGGCGAAGCGGCGGTCGGAGAGGTCGGGGAAGAAGGGCTCCAGCTGGCCGGTGGTCAGCATGCCCTTGTAGACGATGGTGCGGGCGGAGAGCGAGGGGAAGTACACCCCGGCCTCGCGCTCGGCACGCTTGCGCAGGACGAACGCCTTGCGGTCCAGCTCGATGCCGGTGGTCCCGTTGCTGACAAACAGCTGGGAGAAGGCCGGCATGGTGGCGCGGGCGCCGTTGCCGAGCAGGTCCGGGGTGACCGGGACCTCGCGCCAGCCGAGGACCGTCAGGTTCTCCTGGGCGGCGATGGCCTCGATCTGCTCCACGGCGACGGCCTGTGCGGTGCCGTCGGCGGGGAGGAAGGCGATGCCGACGGCGTACGCGCCGGCCTCGGGGAGCTCGAAGCCCGCGACCTCGCGCAGGAACGCGTCCGGCACCTGGGACAGGATGCCCGCGCCGTCGCCGGAGTCCGGCTCGGAGCCGGTGGCGCCGCGGTGCTCGAGGTTCCGCAGAACGGTCAGGGCCTGCTCAACGAGGGTGTGGGTGGCCTCGCCGGTGAGGTTCGCCACGAATCCGACGCCACAGGCGTCCTTCTCGTTGCGCGGGTCGTACATGCCCTGCTGGGCGGGGCGACCGTCCATGGGCGACCAGGCGGTGTTGCTGAGGCCGGTCGCGGAGTGCGTGGATGCGGAACGCATCGGCTCTCCCGTCGTCGTCGTGGCATATGTGCATAGCCGAGGGACGACGTTGGCCCTCTGCGAAATTTCGTGCAGATTACATGATGACGACAATCCCGCGAAGCGGATATGCCATTCCAGCATGCGGACAGTGCACGGGCAGAAAGAAGGGACCTTCGCGGTGTTCGGGAGAACGCAGCACGGGGAGAAGGTCCCGGCGCGTGGCGGGCATCATTGCCCGGGCGCCCTGGTCTGATGCCCGGCGGACACGGGATCGAAACCGCCAGGTAACCGACTACTTATGTTGCGTACCGCATAGTGTCTCACTCCCTGCTCGGTCAGCCTACGGCTCCGCCGATCCAGGTTCCCAGGATGTACGTCACACCGGCGGCGGCGCCACCCAGGACAAGCTGCCGCAAACCGCTGTACCACCAGGACCGCGCGGTGACCCGGGCGACGACCGCTCCGCAGGCGAAGAGGCCGACCAGCGCCAGCAGCACCGCGGGCCACAGCGACGTGGCTCCGAGCAGGTACGGCAGTACGGGGAGCAGCGCGCCCAGCGCGAACGAGCCGAAGGACGAGACCGCGGCGACGACCGGCGAGGGCAGGTCGTCGGGGTCGATCCCGAGCTCCTCGCGGGCGTGGATCTCCAGCGCCTGCTCGGGGTCCCGGGAGAGCTGCATGGCCACTTCGCGGGCGAGGGCCGGCTCGACGCCCCGGGAGACGTAGAGCTCTGCCAGCTCCTCCATCTCGTCGACCGGGTGCTTGCGCAACTGCTGCCGCTCTATGTCCAGTTCCGCGAGCACCAGTTCGCGCTGCGAGGCGACGGAGGTGTACTCGCCGGCCGCCATCGAGAAGGCGCCGGCCGCGAGCCCCGCCAGTCCGGTGATCACGACGGTGTGCGGGGCGACCGCGCCGCCGGCCACGCCGGTCATGAGCGCGAGGTTGGAGACGAGCCCGTCCATCGCTCCGAAGACCGCCGGCCGCAGCCATCCGCCGTTGACGTCGCGGTGGGTGTGGTTGTCCCGGTGGGCGGTGTGCAGCGGTGCTTCGATGTCGATGATGGACATACGGATATCTCCCCATTTGTGCGAACGGGCGCCGCGAGACCTCCCGCTCCCCCTGAACACCTCGAAACTACGCACGATTTCTGCCGCCCGCCAGCAAGGAAGGCCGTACTTACCTGCGGTTTTGCGGGTCGGCGACCGGGTGACGGCGGTGTTCGCGGGGTGTTTCGCGACGAGCGACAAACCACATGCCGTGGCACAAATCCCCCAAGGGCTCATCATGAGTCCCATCAAGTGGAGAGGCGCGCCATGGAGCTGATTGCATGCAATCCGCAGGTCCTCCTCGAACGGGCCCGGGGCGCTCTTCTGGGACTCGCGGTGGGTGACGCGCTGGGCGCCCCCGCGGAGAACATGAAGCCGTCGGAGATCCGGGCCAAGTGGGGCCGCATCGAGGGCTTCGTGTCGGAGGACCCGGCGGGCACGGACGACACCGAGTACGCGATCTTCTCGGGCCTGCTGCTGGCCCGGCACGGCTCGGCGCTCACGGTCTCCCATGTGGAACGGGCCTGGCACCACTGGATCGCCGACCTCGACGAAGGCCCGTTCCGCGGCGCCGGGTTCTCGGAGCGCGGCACGCTCGAGAACCTCCGCCGCGGTCTGGCCGCCCCCATCTCCGCCCAGCACCGCCACGCCTGGTCGGACGGCCTCGCCATGCGGGCGGCGCCGTTCGGCGTCTTCGCGGCCGGCCGGCCCGCGGAAGCGGCCCGCCTCGTCGCCATCGACGGCTCGGTCAGCCACGACGGGGAGGGCATCTACGGCGGCCAGGCGGTCGCGGCGGGCGTCGCGGCGGCCATGGCCGGCGGCAGCCCGGCCTCGGTCGTCTCGGCGGCCCTGTCCGTGATCCCGTCCGACTCCTGGACGGCCCGCTCCCTGCGCCGCGCCGTCACGGCCGCCCCGCGCGGCGAGCGCGCCGTGCGCTCGGCGGTGGTCATCGGCGGCTACCCGTGGACGGACCTCGCACCGGAGGCGGTGGGCCTGGCCTTCGGCGCCTTCGCCGCCTGCCGCGGCGACTTCCCCGACTCGGTCCTCACGGCGGTGAACATGGGCCGCGACGCCGACACCACGGCGGCGGTGGCGGGCGCCCTCGCCGGTGCCCTCTCCGGCGCCGCCGCGATCCCCGCCGCCTGGTCCTCGGCCATCGGCCCGGTCCGCGGCAGCTGCCTCCCCTCGATGCGGGGCTACCACGTCCTGGACATCGCGGACCTCCTCACCCCGGAATACGAGGCACCCCGATGACCCCACCCCCCTTCACCCCGGACACCACCCCCGCCCCGTCCCCGGACCCGGCGCCGCCCCCAGCCGAACCCGGGCCGCGCCCGCACGCGCCGGAAGCCTCGACGGACCGCGGGCCCGGAAGCCACCCCGCGGTACGCACGGAGGTCGCCGCGCCGGGGGGCCCCGCCGAGGCCCGTACGCCGAGCACGGCGGCGCCCGCTGCCGCTGCCGCTGCGCGGGGCGATTCCCCCACCCCGCCCCTTCCCGCTGCGCCAATCAGCGGCTCCGCCGCGGGCGGGGTAAGCGGCCCCGGCCCCCGCTCCCGGGGCTCCGCCCCGGAACCCCGCGCCTCAAACGCCGGCGAGGCTGAGGTTGCCCCCGGCGGGGCCGCATCTGCCCTACGGGCAAACCACCACCCGCGCCAGGCGGACGGCAGCAGCCACCATCCAGCCCCTCCGGCGTTTGAGGAGCGGGGTCTGGGGCGGAGCCCCCACGCGGCGGAGCCGCATATCGGTACTGCGGGAAGGGGCGGGGTGGGGGAAACGCACGTCTCGCCACAGCCCCCGGCCGAAGGGGCCGGCACGGCGCGCGGGGAAGCCCGTACGGCCACGGCCGCGCACCCGACCCCGCAGCCGCCCGAAGGGCGCCCCGCCACCCCGGCCCCCACCCGCACCGCGCCCCGCGACGACACCCCCGCCAAGCCCCCCGCAGGGACGGGGCCGCGCCCGATCGAGGGGCTGCTCCTCGGGCTCGCCGCAGGCGACGCGGCCGGGTGGCCCGCCGCCCGCCACCGTGCGAGCCGGATGCCCGAGTGGACCCGCCGCCTCACCCGCGAGCTCGACACCTTCGCCGAGCAGAACGCCACCACCACCCTCCCCGTCCCCATCGCCCTCAACCAGCCCCCGGAACCGCTCCGCCTCGGCCCGTCCGACGACGCCGAGTGGGCGGCCTTCGTCGCCGAGTCCGTGCTCACCGCCGCCGGCGTGCTGCTCTCCGACCTCAGCCGGTCCCGCCGCATGCGCGCCGCCATCGACCTCGCATGGAACGCCCTGGCCTCCGAGGTCGCCGCGGCAGCGGAACGCGCGCCCGAAGTCGAGTCCGCCGTGCTCCCCCTCCGCGCCCGGATCTCCGTCCGCGCCGGCCTCGGCAACCTCGCCACCGGCCTGCGCCCGCCCGCCACCGGCCACGACAACCCGCACTACTTCGACGACGCCGCCTGCGTGCGCGCCTGCGTCCTCGCCGTCGTGCACCCCGGCGACCCCCACGCGGCCGCGGACCTCGCCGAGTTCGATGCCCGCTACACCCAGGACGGCGACGGGGTCCACGGCGCCCGCGCCATGGCCGCCGCCCTCGCGACCGCGCTGGCCACCCCCGATGTGGACGCCGCCGTCGACGCCGCGCTCGCCCAGCTCCCCGAGGCCACCGAGATCGGCCGCAACGCCCGCCACGCCGTCAAGCTGGCCCGCGCCCACACCGACGGCGGCGCCTTCGCCATCGTCCCCATCCTCGAACACGAGATCGTGGACCACGTCTACAGCTACGGGATCGCCGCCGCCGAAACCGTCCCCGTGGCCCTCGCCCTCGCGACCGCCGCCCGCGGCAACGTGACCGAGGCCGTCCCGGCAGCCGCCTGCCTGTCCCGCGTCGCGGACTCCGCCCCCGCCCTGGCAGGCGCGCTCACCGGCGCGCTCGGCGGCGGCGACTCGATCCCCGCCCCCTGGCGCGAGGCCTGCCGCACCCTCTCCGGCTGCGCCCTCCCCCGCCTCGCCGGCACCGACCTCGTCGAGCTCGCCGCACTGCTCACCCGTACGGAACTCACCTCGCCCAAACCCGCCAAACCCGCGAACCCCACCCACCCCGCCAACACCCAAGGGATGATTCGGACATGACGCTCACGCTGGAGGACCGGGCCACCGGCGCCCTCGTCGGAGCCGCCGTCGGCGACGCGCTCGGCGGCCCGGTGGAAGGCTGGACCCCGGACCAGATCGTGGAACGGCACGGCGGCCGCATCCACGGCATCGTCGGCCCCTGGTACGAGGACTGGCGCACCGCCCGCCCCATCGCCCCGTACCACAAGGGCGACGGCCACGTGACGGACGACACCCTGATGACGCACGCGCTCGTACGCGTCTACGAGGCGGTACGCGACCACCTCGACGCCTACGCGGTCGCCGAGCACCTCGTCCCGGACCTGATGACCAACCCCCGCTGGATCCCCGAACTGGAGGCGGAGGCCCTCCCCCTCCAGCGGATCTTCCTGGCCGAGAAGTGGATCGTCACCCGCCTCCACTACGCGCACGTCGACCCCCGCGAGGCCGGCACCGGGAACATCGTCAACTGCGGTGCGGCGATGTACATGGCGCCGGTCGGCATCGCCAACGCGGGCAACCCGGCCGGGGCGTACGCGGAGGCGCTGGACATCGCCGGCGCCCACCAGTCCTCGTACGGGCGGGAGGCGGCGGGCGTGTTCGCGGCGGCGGTGGCGGCCGCCTGCCTGCCCGGCGCGACGGCCTCCTCGGTGGTGGACACCGCCCTCTCCCTGGCGAAGGACGGCACCCGCTCCGCCATCGCCGCGGTCGCGGAAGTCGCGGCCCTTCACCGGGACTTCGAATCGGCCCTCACCCCTCTCCGTGCGGCGGTCGCCCCGTACGACTCGGTGGGCCCCGACTACCGCGCCCCCTCCCTCGGCGCGCGGCGCCCCTCCCGCCTCCACTCCATCGAGGAACTCCCGATCGCGCTGGGCATGCTGCTGATCGCGGACGGCTCGTACGAGTCATCCGTGCTCGGCGCGGTCAACTACGGCCGGGACTGCGACTCCATCGCCACCATGGCGGGCGCCGTCGCCGGAGCCCTGGGCGGCGAGGCCGCCGTCCCGTCCGGCTGGGCGAAGCAGGTCGCCGAGGCCAGCCGCCTCGACCTGCACGCCCCTGCGGCGTCCCTGGCCGCCGTGGCCCGGGAGATCTTCGCCCTGGACCGCACCCGCCGCGCCGCCCACGCATCGGCCTTCACCTCCCTGACGGCCCCCCGATGACACCGTGCCCGTCGCCCCCGGCGGCCCACAGCACAACCCCGCCCGGCTCAGCCCCGGCGGCCACCGGGGCCGGCACCGACCCGGCGCAGCCCGCCGACACGCCCCGGCCGGGGTCCGGCCCGGGGTCCCGTCCGGGGTCCGAGTCGGAGCCCCGTCCGGGGTCCGGGGCGCAGCCCCATCCAGGGTCCGGGGCGCAGCCCCATCCAGGGTCCGGGGCGCAGCCCCATCCAGGGTCCGGGGCGAAGCCCCATCCAGGGTCCGGGGCGAAGCCCCATCCAGGGTCCGGGGCGCAGCCCCATCCAGGGTCCGGGGCGCAGCCCCACCCGGGGTCCGGGGCGAAGCCCCATCCGGGGGCCCGGCCGGACCCCCACCCGGGGTCCGGGGCTGAGCCCCGGTTTCGGGAAGGGGCGGGTAGGGGAACGGCGCCGCAGGCCCCCGCCCCGCACCCCGCCGCACCGCCCGAGCCCACCGCACCGGAGCCGGCCCGCGCCCGCCCCGACCGGGCAACGGCCCCCGACCCCGTACGCCTCACCTGGGCGCAGCCCGAGGACCTGATCGGGCACGAGCTGCGGCAGGCCGCTGAGGACGGCCGCGACGCCGGTCCCGCCCGCCGGGCCTGGCTCGCTGCGGGCGGCCACCCGGCCCCCGCCCGGGCCGGCGCCTCCCCCGCCCCCGCCCCGCCGGAACTCCGCGCCCTCGCCACCCGCCTCCTGGACGACCTGTCCGCTCTCCCCTCCCCCCTCACCGCCGACGAGCCCACCTCCTGGGAGGCCGTCCGCACCGCCTGCCAGGGCGCCCCCGGCCACGGCACGGCCCCGCGCGCCGGCGCGTACGACCCCGCCCTGCGCCGCAGGCTGGGCGCCGCCTGGGTGGGCCGGGCCGTCGGGTGCCTGCTCGGGAAGCCCGTCGAGAAGCTCCCCCTGCACGGCATCCGCGCCCTGGCCCGCGCCGCCGGCAACTGGCCGCTGGACGACTGGTTCACCGCACACCGCGTCCCCCCGGAAGTACTGGCCGCGTACCCCTGGAACCGCCGCTCCGCCCCCACCTCCCTCGCCGAGAACATCGACGGCATGCCCGAGGACGACGACCTCAACTACCCCCTCCTCGGCCTGCTCCTGCTCCAGCGGCACGGCAAGGGCTTCACCACCGCCGACGTCGCCCGGCTCTGGCTCGACGAGCTGCCCGCCGGGCGGACCTTCACCGCCGAGCGCGTCGCCTACCGCAACCTCCTCCAGGGTCTGGAGCCCCCGCTCACCGCCACCCACCACAACCCCTTCCGGGAGTGGATCGGCGCGCTCATCCGCGCCGACGTCCACGGCTGGACCAACCCGGGCGACCCGGCCGCCGCCGCGGCCCAGGCGTACCGGGACGCCGTCCTCACCCACAGTGCGAACGGGGTCTACGCCGCGCTCTTCATCGCCGCGGCCACCGCCACCGCCGCCACCGGCCGCGCCGACGTGCACACCGCGCTGCGGACCGGGCTGGACTTCGTACCGCCCCGCTCCCGCCTCGCCGAGGCCGTCCGCTTCGCCGTCGCCACCGCCGGGGAGCACACCGACTTCGACCTCGTCGTGGACCGGCTGCACGCCCGCTACGGCCACTACCACTGGGTCCACGCCGTGCCCAACACCGCACTCATCACCGCCGCCCTCACCCACGCCGACGGGGACTTCACGCACTCCGTCTGCCGGGCGGTATCCGGCGGCTGGGACACCGACTCCAACGGGGCCACCGCCGGCGCCCTCGCGGCCCTCGTCGCCGGCGAGGTCCCGCACCGCTGGGCCGCTCCCCTCAAGAACCGCCTCGCCACCACCGTCCCCGGCTTCGACGGCATCGGCTTCGACACCCTCGCCCACCTCACCGCACAGGAGGCAGCACGCTCATGACGGCCATCGCCGTGCTCGGCAGTACCAACATGGACCTCGTCGCCTACGTCCCCAAGGCCCCCCGCCTCGGCGAGACCGTCACCGGCCGCGCCTTCCGCACCGTCCCCGGCGGCAAGGGCGCCAACCAGGCCGTCGCCGCCGCCCGGGCCGGCGGGGAGGTGGTGATGATCGGCGCGGTCGGGGCCGACGAGTTCGGCGTACGGCTGCGCTCCGCGCTCGCCTCGGCCGGGGTCGAGACGGCCGGCCTGCGCACCGTCGAGGGCGCCAGCGGCACCGCCCACATCACCGTGGACGACGAGGGCGCCAACAGCATCATCGTCATCCCGGGCGCGAACGCCCACGTCACAGCCCTGGAGGCGGGCGACGAGGCCCGCATCGCCGCCGCCGGCTGCCTCCTCCTCCAGCTCGAACTCCCCCTCCCCGCCGTCCTCGCGGGCGCCCTCGCCGCCCGCGCCCACGGTGTCCGTACGGTCCTCACCCCGGCCCCCGCCCAGCCGCTGCCCGCCGAGCTCCTCGCCGCCGTCGACCTCCTGGTGCCCAACGAGCACGAGGCCGCCGCCCTCACCGGCCTCACCGACCCCCACCAGGCCGCCGCGGCCCTGCTGGGCGATGTGCCGGAGGTGGTGATCACCCTCGGCGCGGCCGGAGCCCTGTACGCGGCCCGCGGCCGGGAGCCGCTGACCGTGCCCGCCCCGAAGGTCCGGGCCGTGGACACCACCGCCGCCGGGGACACCTTCGTCGGCGCCCTCGCGGTGGCCCTGGGCGAAGGCCGCCCGATGCCCGGCGCCCTCGCCTGGGCCTCGCGGGCCGCGGCGCTCTCCGTCCAGCGCCCCGGCGCCCAGGACTCGATGCCGGCCCGCGCGGAGATCGACGGGGCCGCCCGTGCCCTGGCCGGTCAGGACACGAAAGCCGGCCGGCCCCCCGCGGCCGGGCCCCGCGCGGGCCACGCCTCCGGGTCCGGAGCCGAGGGAGCCGCCTCGTGAGCAGCCCTGACCCGGCACCGCACCCGGGGCCCGAGGGCTCCCCCGCCGACACCCGGCCAGGGCAAGGGCCCGGCCCCCTGGAAGGGCTGCGGGTCCTCGACCTCGCCACCCTCTTCGCCGGCCCGCTCGCCGCCACCCTCCTCGGGGACTTCGGCGCCGAGGTGGTCAAGATCGAGCACCCCGGCCGCCCCGACCCCTCCCGCGGGCACGGCCCCGCCAAGGACGGCGTCGGGCTGTGGTGGAAGCTGCTCGGCCGGAACAAGCGCACGATGACCCTCGACCTGTCCACCCCCGGCGGCCGGGACACCCTGCTACGCCTCGCCGCCACCGCCGACGTCATCGTCGAGAACTTCCGCCCCGGCACCCTGGAGCGCTGGGGTCTGGGCTGGCCCGAACTGTCCGCCGCCAACCCGCGGCTGGTCCTGGCCCGCGTCACGGCCTTCGGCCAGCAGGGCCCGTACGCCCACCGCCCGGGCTTCGGCACCCTCGCGGAGGCGATGAGCGGCTTCGCCGCGATCACCGGCGAGCCGGACGGCCCGCCCACCCTGCCGCCCTTCGGCCTCGCGGACTCGATCGCCGCGCTGACCACCGCGTACGCCGTCATGACCGCCCTCACGGCCCGCGACCGCACCGGGCACGGCCAGGTGGTCGACCTGGCGATCATCGAGCCGATCCTGACCGTGCTCGGCCCGCAGCCGATCTGGTACGACCAGCTCGGCTACGTCCAGCCGCGCACCGGCAACCGCTCTACGAACAACGCCCCGCGCAACACCTACCGCAGCGCCGACAACCGCTGGCTTGCCGTGTCCACCTCGGCCCAGTCCATCGCCGAACGGGTCATGCGGCTGGTGGGCCGGCCCGAGCTGATCGCCGAGCCCTGGTTCGCGACCGGCACCGGGCGGGCCGCCCACGCGGAGGTCCTCGACGAGGCCGTCGGCGGCTGGATCGCCCGCCACAAGGCGGAGGAGGTCGTCGCCGCCTTCGAAGAGGCGGAGGCGGCCGTGGCCCCGATCTACGACGTCCGGGACGTGGTGACCGACCCCCAGTTCGAGGCCCTGGGCACGCTCACCGAGATCGAGGACCCGGAGCTGGGCCCGCTGCGCATGCAGAACGTCCTCTTCCGGCTCTCCGAGACCCCCGGCGGGATCCGCTGGGCGGGCCGCCCGCACGGCGCGGACACCGAGGCCGTTCTGACCGAGCTCGGCCTGTCGGCGGCCGAGATCACGTCGCTGCGAGAAGAGGGGGCGCTGTGATCCTCACCTGGCTGTACGCACCCGGCGACCGCCCGGAGGTGGTCGCCAAGGCCCTCGGCCGCGGGGCGGACGCCGTCATCGTGGACCTGGAGGACGCGGTACCGGTCTCCCGCAAGGAGTACGCCCGCGCCGCCACCGTCGAACTGCTCACCGAGCGGCCGCCGGTCCCCGTCCACGTCCGCGTCAACGCCCTCGACTCCCCCTGGGGCGGCGCCGACCTCACCGCGCTCTCCGGCCTGCGGGGCCTCTCGGGGCTCCGGCTGCCGAAGATCAGCGCCCCGGAGCAGATCGCGGCCGTCGCCGACCGCACCGGCGGGGTCGGCCTGCACGCGCTGCTCGAATCGGCGCTGGGCGTGGAGCGGGCGTACGAGATCGCCCGCGCGCACCCGGCCCTGCGCGGGCTGTCCCTCGGCGAGGCGGACCTGCGGGCCGACCTGGCCGTCAGCGCGGAGGCGGGCCTGGACTGGTGCCGCTCGCGGGTGGTGGTCGCGGCCCGGGCGGCGGGGCTGACACCGCCCGCCCAGTCCGTCTTCCCGAACATCCGGGACCTGGAGGCGCTGGCCGTCTCCTGCGCGCGCGGCCGCTCCCTCGGCTTCCTCGGCCGGGCGGCGATCCACCCGCGCCAGCTCCCGGTGATCGAGCGGGCCTACCTCCCGGCGCCGGAGGAGGTCACGGCCGCCGAGGAGATCCTCACCGCCGCCCGCGCCACCCCCGGGGCGCTGGCCCTCCCGGACGGCCGCTTCATCGACCCGGCGGTAGTGGCCGCCGCCCACCGAACCCTTGCGCTGGCCGCGCGAACCCCCACCCCCTGATCCCCTGCGGCGCCGCTCCTGGGGCTCCGCCCCAGACCCCGCGCCTCAAACGCCGGCGAGGCTGGATTTGCCCTCGGCGGGCCCGAAACGTGCGGCGGGGCGCCGCACAGCGTGCGGCGCCCCTTCAGAACCGTGCGGTCAGCCCTTCTCGGGCACGTCCTTCGTCAGAACGGTCGCCTTCTCTTCGTCGTCCTTCGGCTCGGCCGCGTCAGCGGGGGCAGCGGTGTCCGAGGGCTCGCCCCCGGCATCCTTCGCCTCCGCGGGAGCGTCGGCGTCGGCGTCGGCCGAAGCCGTACCGTCACCGCCCTCACCGCCGGAGGCACCGGCACCCGGTTCCACGATCTCCTCGCGGCCCGGCCGCAGCTTCGCCGACACCACCAGGTAGACGACGGCCGCCACGAAGACCACGATCGCGGTCCACACGTTCAGCCGCAGGCCCAGGATGAGGTGCGCCTCGTCGACCCGCATGTACTCGATCCAGACGCGCCCCGCGCAGTACGCGGCCACGTAGAGCGCGAACGCCCGCCCGTGCCCGAGCTTGAAGCGGCGGTCGGCCCAGATGACCAGCAGCGCGACACCGACGCACCACAGCGACTCGTACAGGAAGGTCGGGTGGTAGGTGCCGGCGACCCGGTTCGGGCCCTCGCTGATCTCCACCGCCCACGGCAGGTCGGTGGCGCGGCCGTACAGCTCCTGGTTGAACCAGTTGCCCCACCGTCCGAAGGCCTGGGCCAGCGCGATGCCGGGGGCCAGGGCGTCCGCCCAGGCCGGCAGCGGGATGCCGCGCCTCCGGCAGCCGATCCAGGCTCCGACCGCGCCCAGCGCGATCGCACCCCAGATGCCGAGGCCGCCCTCCCAGATCTTGAAGGCGTCGACCCAGTTGCGGCCTTCGACGAAGTAGAGCTGGTAGTCGGTGATCACGTGGTAGAGGCGGCCGCCGACCAGGCCGAACGGCACCGCCCACACGGCGATGTCCGCGACCGTGCCCGGCTTTCCGCCGCGCGCGATCCACCGCTTGTTGCCGAGCCAGACGGCGACGAAGACGCCGATGATGATGCAGAACGCGTAGCCGCGCAGCGGGACCGGTCCGAGATGGATCACGCCGGTCGACGGGCTGGGGATGAAGGCAATTTCCATGGCAGTCATGACGCTACCCTGCCGGGCGGTACGCACCGCAACCCGCCCGGCAAGCCGAAACCAAATCCACACATGCCCCAGGCGTCGCTCAGTCCTCGGCGGCCCCCGTGCCGGCGCCCTTCGCGGCCCCGGTGGCGGACGACGAGCCGTTCTTCGACGAGCTCTTCGCCCGAGCCGACGCGGAAGCCGGCGCCGACGCCGACGCCGACGCCGACGGGGATGCCTTCACGGCCCCGCCCCCGGCGGGCTTGGTGCCCTCCACGATCTCCTTCAGCCGCTGCGGAGTCACCGGGTTCGCCTGGTCGGAGAAGATGTCCTTGCCGTCCAGCAGCACGCTCGGCGTGCCCCGGAACTTCCCGGCGCGGAAGGCCTCGTGGGACTTGCCCACCCAGCTGTTGTGGGTGCCGTTCTCCACGCACGAGCGGAACTCGGGGGTGTCCAGCCCGTCGACCTTGCCGGCCAGTTCCAGCAGCTTGGCGTTCTTGCCGTAGGCGTCGTCGACCTCCTGCGGCTGGTTCTGGAAGAGGACGTCGTGGTACTCGGTGAACTTGCCGGCGTCCTGCGCGCAGGCCGCCGCGTTGGCGCCCTTCAGGGAGCCGCTGCCGCCCATGTTGTTGTCGATGAGCGTGACCAGGTGGTATTCGACCTTGAGCAGGCCCTTGGCTTCAAGCTCGTGGATGGTGTCCCGGTAGTTGTCCTCGAAGGACTTGCAGGCGGGGCAGCGGAAGTCCTCCCACACCGTCAGGCTGTGCTTGGCCTCGCCCTTGCCCGTCTGGATGGCGAGCGCGTCCTTGCCCGTGGCCCCCGAGGGGGCGACGACCGGGCCCGCCTTGGCGGACTTGTCGCCCTTGCCGGTGTTGGCCGCGATCACGCCGACGACGGTCGCCAGACCGAGCACGCCGACCACCGCCGCCGCCACGATCAGGGTCCGCCGGCGCTTGTCCCGGGTCTTCTGCCGCTCGCGCTCCAGCTGGAGTCGCTCCCGGGCCGATCGTTTCGTCGCATCGCGGTTCGCACCGTCGTTCTTCTCGCTCACGTTCGGCCAAACGAAGCGGGGAGGCACTCGCGTGCCTCCCCGCCCCCACTTCCACCCGATCGGGCTACAGAACCCGCTCAGGTGTCCGGTTCTTGATCGAACCCGCGGTTCAGTTCCTGCGTACGCCTTCCGCAAGCTCGCCCGCCAGCGCCCGTACGGAGGCCAGCCCGGCCGCCTCGTCCGGTGCGTCCAGCAGCAGCTTCACGAAGGCCGAGCCGACGATCACGCCGTCGGCGAAGCCGGCGACCTCCTTGGCCTGGACGGCGTTGGAGACGCCGAGGCCCACGCAGACCGGGAGCTCGGTGGTGGCGCGGGTGCGCCGGACGAGGTCCTGGGCCTGGTTGCCGACCGACTCGCGGGTGCCGGTGACCCCCATGAGGGAGGCGGCGTAGACGAAGCCGGAGCCGGCCGCCGTGATGGTGGCCAGGCGCGCGTCCTGGCTGCTGGGGGCCACGACGAAAACGGTCGCCAGACCGTGCTTCTCCGCGTGCTCCCGCCACAGCGCGGACTCCTGGACCGGCAGGTCGGGCAGGATGCAGCCGGCGCCGCCCGCCTCGGCGAGCTCGGCGGTGAACCGCTCGACGCCGTAGCGGTCGATGGGGTTCCAGTACGTCATCACCAGGATCGGGGCCCCGGTCGCCTCGTGGGTCTCGCGGACGGTGCGCAGCACGTCGGCGATCTTGACTCCGCCGCGCAGGGCGATGTCGTCGGCGGTCTGGATGATCGCGCCGTCCAGCACCGGGTCGCTGTGCGGGAGGCCGATCTCGACGATGTCCGCGCCGCCCGCGATGACGGCCTTGGCCGCCTCGATGGCGCCGTCGACGGTCGGGAAGCCGGCCGGGAGGTAGGCGACGAGGGCCGCGCGGTTCTCGGACTTGGCCTTCGCGAGGGTGGCCGAGAGAAGTTCGATGTTGCCGCTCACTTGGTCTCCCCCTCGGAGTCGTACAGCCCGAAGTAGCGGGCTGCCGTGTCCATGTCCTTGTCACCGCGGCCGGACAGGTTGACGACCAGCAGGCCGTCCTTGCCCAGCTCCTTGCCGAGGTCCAGCGCGCCGGCGAGGGCGTGGGCCGACTCGATGGCCGGGATGATGCCCTCCGTGCGGGAGAGCAGGCGCAGGGCCTGCATGGCGGCGTCGTCGGTGACCGCGCGGTACTCGCCGCGGCCGGTGTCCTTGAGGTAGGAGTGCTCCGGGCCGATGCCGGGGTAGTCGAGGCCGGCCGAGATGGAGTACGGCTCGGTGATCTGGCCCTCCTCGTCCTGGAGGACGTAGGAGCGGGAGCCGTGCAGGATGCCGGGCTCGCCCGCGGTCAGCGTGGCCGCGTGCTCGCCGGTCTCGACGCCGTGCCCGGCGGGCTCGAAGCCGACCAGGCGGACGTCCGCGTCCGGGATGAAGGCGTGGAAGAGGCCGATGGCGTTGGAGCCGCCGCCGACGCAGGCCGCGACGGCGTCGGGCAGCCGGCCGGCGCGCTCCAGGATCTGGCGGCGGGCCTCGACGCCGATCACGCGGTGGAAGTCGCGGACCATGGCGGGGAAGGGGTGCGGGCCGGCGACCGTGCCGAAGAGGTAGTGGGTCCGGTCCACGTTGGCGACCCAGTCGCGGAACGCCTCGTTGATGGCGTCCTTGAGGGTCCGGGAGCCGGACTTCACCGCGATGACCTCGGCGCCCAGCATGCGCATCCGGGCCACGTTGAGGGCCTGGCGCTGGGTGTCGATCTCGCCCATGTAGATGGTGCAGTCGAGGCCGAAGAGGGCGCAGGCGGTGGCGGTGGCCACGCCGTGCTGGCCGGCGCCGGTCTCGGCGATGACGCGGGTCTTGCCCATGCGCTTGGTGAGCAGCGCCTGGCCCAGCACGTTGTTGATCTTGTGCGAGCCGGTGTGGTTGAGGTCCTCGCGCTTGAGGAAGATCCGTGCGCCGCCGGCGTGCTCGGCGAACCGGGGCACCTCGGTGAGGGCGCTCGGCCGGCCGGTGTAGTTGACCATCAGGTCGTTCAGCTCGGCGGCGAAGGCGGGGTCGCCCTTGGCCTTCTCGTACTCGACGGCGACCTCGTCCACGGCGGCGACGAGCGCCTCCGGGATGAACTTGCCTCCGAAGTCACCGAAGTAGCCTTCGGCGTTCGGAACGTGACCCTCCGGGTCCGGGATGAAGTATTGACTGGTCATGCCAGTGCTCCTACGGGATGCGACGAGTGGGTTCACCGTATTGCGCCGCTCGCCCGTGACACACGTGTCCCGCTCGGGGACCGGTGGTGTGTCGGTACGAGGAGACCGCGCCCGGAGCCGGCGGCTCGGGGCGCTGGCCGTACGGGAGCGCGGGCGCGGCGCGGTACGTCTGGGTACCGGGCCGCGGCGGCCCTCGTTACAGCGCGTCTCCGGGACGCCATCGCATGCCGTTGACCTGACCGGGCTCGGAGCCGATCACGTACCTGACCCGCCGCCCGTGGACGCGCCGGGCCGGGGCGCGGCAGCCGCGGGGGCGGCAGCCGCGCGCCAGGGGCGCGTGCGCCGTCGGCACGCCGACCGAGCCGCGGCGGGGTGCCGGCGGCAGGTTCGGCGTGCTGACGGAGGGCGGGTTGTGGGTCATGGGGCCGGTCAGCTCCGCCCGTGGCGCAGGGCGGGGTGGGCGCCGGCGGCGACGAGGTCGGCCACGGCCGCCTTCGGGTCGCGGCCGGTCACCAGGGACTCCCCGACGAGGACGGCGTCGGCGCCCTCGTTCGCGTAGGCGATGAGGTCGTGCGGACCGCGGATGCCGGATTCGGCGATCTTGACGATGTGGTCCGGGATCTCGGGGGCGACGCGCTCGAAGGTGGAGCGGTCGACCTTGAGGTCCTTGAGGTTGCGGGCGTTGACGCCGATGATCTTGGCGCCCGCGGCGACCGCGCGCTCCACTTCCTCCTCGTCGTGGACCTCGACGAGCGGGGTGAGGCCGATGGACTCGGCCCGCTCGATGAGGGAGACGAGGGCTTCCTGCTCCAGGGCCGCGACGATCAGCAGCACGAGGTCGGCGCCGTAGGCGCGGGCCTCCCAGAGCTGGTACGCCGTGACGATGAAGTCCTTGCGCAGGATCGGGATGTCCACGCGGGCGCGGACGGCCTCCAGGTCGGCCAGCGAGCCGCCGAACCGGCGCTGCTCGGTGAGGACGGAGATGACCGCCGCACCGCCTGCCTCGTAGTCGGCGGCGAGCCCGGCCGGATCGGCGATCGCGGCCAGCGCGCCCTTGGACGGGCTGGAGCGCTTGACCTCGCAGATCACCTTGACGCTGTCGCCGCGCAGGGCAGCGACGCCGTCCTTGGCCTGGGGCGCCTTGGCGGCACGCTCCTTGAGCTCGTCGAGGCTCACGCGGGCCTGCCGTTCGGCAAGGTCTTCGCGGACCCCTTCGATGATCTCGTCGAGCACACTCACGCGAGCGGCCCCCTTCCGGGTCGATGACGGTCGGCCGCCTTGCAGACACGTACACCTGCGAGGTCAGCAATCAAATGGTATCCGCAGGTGGCGTTGCCCTCCGCACGCGGTTGACGCCGTCCCAGTAACTGGACATTCGGAATACGGGCTTCACTCAGGCCCCGCACGGGTCTCAGGGGGCCAGTGCGGAGCCGAAAGAAAGATTTCGGACAACGGCGAAGACCAGGGCCACCAGACCCAGCCCCCACCAGTAAGAAGGCTTCATGGCGAGCCTCGGAACGGGCCCTCCCCGGTAGGCGCGAACCAGCCACAGGGCCACGAAGCAGGCGAAGACGAGGTAGCCGGCGACGGCCATGGCGTTTGCCCCGATTGCTGCCGGCAGATCGCCATGGGCGAACGCGTGCGCGCTCCGCAGTCCACCACATCCGGGGCACAGGATTCCGGTCAGCCGGAACAGCGGACAGACCGGGTAGTGGCCCGGTTCGCCTGGATCCACGGCGCCCACATACGCAAACGCCGCAACGGCCCCGACCAGCGTGATCGCCGGAGCGGCGAGCCGCCGGGCGCGGGAAGCGCGGGCGCCGGGAGGCGCCGGCGGCGGTACTACGTCGGGAGTGCGAGAGGCGTCCACCCGTCGATTCTCACCGATCATGACAAAAGGCGCAGCCCGACGGGCCGCGCCTTTCGGATCCCATGGACCGCTCAGACCTTGGCGGGTGCCTTGGCGGCGGCGATGACCTCGGCCAGGTCCTTGTGGGCGGCCTTCGGCGCACCCATGCCCGCGGCCTTCATCCCCATGCCGACGGCACCGCCCAGCGCGACGACGACGAGACCGGCCCAGAAGCCCCATGCGTTCGCGAGCACCATGAAGGCGCCGGAGATGCAGAAACCGATGAAGGCGATGGTGACACCGGTCCAGGCGGCCGGGGTGTGTCCGTGGTCTGTGCCCGCCATGAGTTGCTCCTCGTTGCTCTGCCGCGATGCTGTGTGTGGAAAGCGCGGTCTGTGTTGAACGCTCGGTGACATTGTCCCGCACCCGGCCGGGGCCGTGCTCACGGGGGTGGGTCGAAGTGCCGGTCAGCGCCCCGGATCGGAGGTCGGGTCCTCGCCCCGGTCCAGAGCCTTCCACAGATCCTCCGGCCGGTCCGGATCCACCACGGCGGCCTTGCGGGGACGGCGGCTGCCGTCACGCTCGTAGCGGCCCCCCATCGCCGGCCAGCTCCGGCCGAAGCGCAGTGCCAGCAGCCCGGCGATCAGGATCAGGGCCGCGCCCGCGGCCGTGACGTACGGCCAGGCCGTTTGGGTCAGTCCGGCCGCCTTCGCCGCGGTGTCCGCGGTCGTCCGGGCGGCCTCCGCGTCGAGGGCGCTGCGCCCGTCGGCGGCGAAGACGGCCGCCAGCGCCGCCCCGAGCCCGCTGAGCGCCAGCAGGCCCGAGACCAGCAGCCGGCTCTTGCCGCGGACGGCGAAGACGGCGACGAGGGCCGCGAGCCCCACGATCGCGAGGGCCGCGGGCAGCCCGGTCACGGTCTGCCCGTCGGCGGTCAGCCGGAGCGAGTCACCGCCGAAGGCGGTGGTGCCCCGGGCCCAGACCCGGCCGGAGGCGAGCAGGACGACCGTGGCGCCGAGCGTGCCGAGCAGCAGCGCGACGGCCACGCTGCGGCGGCCGCTGCGGCTGTCCGGCGCCTCGGGCCGGGGCTCCTGCCGCGGCTCGTGCTCCGGCTCGTGCTCCGGCTCGGGGACGGCGTCGTTTCGGGGCGGGGGTACGGCACTCACGCACCCCACTATCCCCTACCGCCTCACGCGCCGTGGAGGCGGTTCGCCGCTCCGACCGCGCGCAGCACCGCGGCCGCCTTGTTGCGGCACTCCAGGTCCTCCAGCTCGGGCACCGAGTCGGCCACGACCCCGGCGCCGGCCTGGACGTACGCCGTGCCGTCGCGCAGCAGCGCGGTGCGGATGGCGATGGCCGTGTCGGAGTCCCCGGCGAAGTCCAGATAGCCCACGCAGCCTCCGTACAGGCCGCGGCGGGAGGGCTCCAGCTCCTCGATGATCTGCATGGCGCGCGGCTTGGGCGCCCCGGAGAGGGTGCCGGCCGGGAAGCAGGCGGTGAGCACGTCGAAGGCGGTCTTCCCCTCGGCCACGCGCCCCGTCACGGTGGAGACGATGTGCATGACGTGCGAGTAGCGCTCGATCGACATGAAGTCGACGACCTCCACCGACCCCGGCTCGCAGACCCGGCCCAGGTCGTTGCGGCCCAGGTCGACGAGCATCAGGTGCTCGGCGCGCTCCTTGGGGTCGGCGAGCAGCTCCTCCGCGAGGTCGTGGTCCTCTTGCGGGGTCGCGCCGCGGTGCCGGGTGCCGGCGATGGGGTGGACCATGGCCCGCCCGTCCTCGACCTTGACCAGCGCCTCGGGGCTGGAGCCGACCACGTCGAAGCCGTTCTCGAAGCGGAAGAGGTACATGTACGGGGACGGGTTGGTGGCCCGCAGCACCCGGTAGACGTCCAGCGCGGAGGCCTTGCAGGGGGTCTCGAACCGCTGGGAGGGGACCACCTGGAAGGCCTCGCCGGCCCGGATCCGCTCCTTGATGTCCTCGACGGCCTCCTGGTACTTCTCGCCGCCCCACAGCGCGGAGAACTCCGGGAGCTCGGAGGCGGGCAGCGGGGCCGGGGTGTAGGGGGCGGAACGCCCGAGGTCGGCCTCCATCGCGTCGAGGCGGGCGACGGCGTCCGCGTAGGCCTCGTCCACGCCGGTGTCGAGGTCGTTGTGGTTGATGGCGTTCGCGATGAGCAGGACCGTGCCGTCCCAGTGGTCCATGACCGCCAGGTCCGAGGTGAGCAGCATGGTCAGCTCGGGCAGTTCGAGGTCGTCGACCGTGTGCTCGCCGATGCGCTCGAGGCGGCGCACGATGTCGTAGCCGAGGTAGCCGACCATGCCGCCGGTGAAGGGCGGCATTCCGCCCGCGAGGTCTCGGGGGGTGTGCAGGGCCTCGACGGTGCCGCGCAGGGCGTCGAGCGGGTCGCCTCCGGTGGGCACGCCGACGGGCGGGGTGCCGATCCAGTGCGCCTCGCCGTCCCGGACGGTCAGGGTCGCGTCGCTGCGCACTCCGACGAAGGAGTACCGCGACCAGGAGCGGCCGTTCTCCGCGGACTCCAGCAGGAAGGTGCCGGGGCGCTCCGCGGCCAGCTTCCGGTAGAGCCCGACCGGGGTGTCCCCGTCGGCCAGCAGGCGGCGGCTCACGGGGACGACGCGGCGGTCGGCCGCGAGCTTGCGGAAGGTGTCGAGATCCATGGCGTGGGACCCTATCCGGCTATTCGGCCAGCGGAAGGACATCGGCGTCGAAGCAGGTGCGGGCGCCGGTGTGGCAGGCGGCTCCGACCTGGTCGACCTTGACGAGGACGGTGTCCGCGTCGCAGTCGAGGGCGACCGACTTCACGTGCTGGATGTGGCCGGAAGTGTCCCCCTTCACCCAGTACTCCCGGCGGCTGCGCGACCAGTAGGTGCAGCGGCCGGTGGTCAGCGTGCGGTGCAGGGCCTCGTCGTCCATCCAGCCGAGCATGAGCACCTCGCCGGTGTCGTACTGCTGGGCGATGGCCGGTACCAGGCCGTCGACGGAGCGCTTGAGCCGCGCGGCGATGGCGGGATCGAGGGAGGACGTACTCATGCGTGCCATTGTGCCGCGAGATGGGACCGGCAATGGATCTCTGTCCGCCTGATGGGCAGGCGCGGGGTGGGTTCCAGCCGTAGGCTGGCCCGCATGTCTACCCATGCGAAGCGTGAACGACTGCTGCTGGCCGACCTGTTGGAAGCCGCCGGCCCGGAGGCCCCGACGCTGTGCGAAGGCTGGACCTGCCGGGAACTCGCGGCGCACGTGGTGGTCCGCGAGCGCCGTCCGGACGCGGCGGGCGGCCTGCTCCTGAACGTACTGAAGGACCGTCTGGACAAGGCGATGGCGGAGTACACCGCCAAGCCGTACGAGGAGCTCGTCCAGCTGATCCGGACGGGCCCGCCGAAGCTGTCGGTGTACGCGCTGAAGCAGATCGACGAGGCGGCGAACGCGGTGGAGTTCTACGTCCACTCGGAAGACGTGCGCAGGGCCCAGCCGGACTGGTCGCCGCGCGAACTGGACCCGGTGTTCTCGGACGCGCTCTGGTCCCGCCTGGAGAAGCTGGCCCGCCTGACGGGGCGCCGCTCCCCGGTGGGCCTGGTGCTGCGCCGCCCCGACGGGCGCACGGCGGTGGCGCACAAGGGCGTCCCGGTGGTGACGGTGACGGGCGAACCGGGCGAGCTGACCCTGTTCTGCTTCGGCCGGCAGGCGGCGGCCGCGGTCACCCTGGACGGCGACAAGGAGGCCGTCGCCAAGCTGACGACGGCCGCCCTGGGCATCTGACCCTGCGGTCCACTGCCGGGGGCTCCGCCCCTGGACCACCGCGCCTCAAACGCCGGCGGGGCTGGAATTGCCCTGCGGGCAATCCAGCCCCGCCGGGCGGACAGCATCAGCCAAATCCAGCCCCGCCAGGGGGCACCTCCCAGCGGTAGCTGGGGGAGTTTGAGGCGCGGGGTCTGGGGCGGAGCCCCAGGACGCGGCGGGTCACCGGACCGGGTGCCCCGCTTCGCGGAGGGTGGCCTTGACCTCGGAGATCCGCAGGTCGCCGAAGTGGAACACGGACGCCGCGAGCACCGCGTCCGCGCCCGCGGCGATGGCCGGCGGGAAGTCCGCCAGCTTGCCCGCGCCGCCCGAGGCGATCACCGGGACCGTCACGTGCTTGCGGACGGCCGCGATCATCTCGGTGTCGTAGCCGTTCTTGGTGCCGTCCGCGTCCATCGAGTTCAGCAGGATCTCCCCGGCGCCCAGCTCCGCCGCCCGGTGGGCCCACTCGACGGCGTCGATGCCGGTGCCCTTGCGGCCGCCGTGCGTGGTGACCTCGAAGGAGCCGCTCTCCGTGCGGCGCGCGTCCACGGACAGGACGAGGACCTGTCGGCCGAAGCGCTCCGCGATCTCCTGGATGAGCTCGGGCCGGGCGATGGCGGCGGTGTTGACGCCCACCTTGTCCGCTCCGGCGCGCAGCAGCTTGTCCACGTCGTCCGCGGTGCGGACGCCGCCGCCCACGGTCAGCGGGATGAAGACCTGCTCGGCGGTGCGGCGCACCACGTCGTAGGTGGTCTCGCGGTTGCCGGAGGACGCGGTGATGTCGAGGAAGGTCAGCTCGTCGGCGCCTTCGGCGTCGTACAGCTTGGCCATCTCCACCGGGTCGCCTGCGTCGCGCAGGTTCTGGAAGTTGATGCCCTTGACGACCCGGCCGTTGTCGACGTCCAGGCAGGGGATCACCCGTACGGCGAGGGTCATGACGCGTCTCCCTTGTACGCCTCGACCTCGACCTCGACGACCATGCTCGGGTCCACGAAGCCGGAGACGATGATCATGGATGCGGCGGGGCGGACCGCGTCGAACAGCGCCTTGTGGGCGCGGCCCACCTCGTCCACGTCCCGGGCGTGGGTGAGGTACATACGGGTGCGGACCACGTGCTCCGGGCCGAGGCCCGCCTCTGCCAGGGCCTTGAAGGCCACGCCGAAGGCGGTGACGGCCTGGTCGTACGGGCCGCCCTCGCCGGCCGCGGTGCAGCCGGAGACCAGGACGAGCCCGTTCGGGAGCTGGACGGCGCGGGAGTAGCCGATGACGTCCTCGTAGGGGCCGCCGGAAGAGATACGACGAACCTCGCTCATGCGGAGACCACCTCCAGGGCTTCTTCCAGGGTGAAGGCCTTGGCGTACAGGGCCTTGCCGACGATGGCGCCTTCGACGCCCAGCGGCACCAGCGCGGCCAGGTCCCGCAGGTCGTCGAGGGAGGAGATGCCTCCGGAGGCGACGACGGGGCGGTCGGTGGCGGCGCAGACGTTCTTCAGCAGCTCCAGGTTGGGGCCGGTGAGCGTGCCGTCCTTGCCGATGTCGGTGACGACGTAGCGGGCGCAGCCCTCGGAGTCGAGGCGGGCGAGGGTCTCGTAGAGGTCGCCGCCCTCGCTGGTCCAGCCGCGGCCCTTGAGGGTGGTGCCGCGGACGTCCAGGCCGATCGCGATCTTGTCGCCGTGCTCGGCGATGGCCTTGGCGGCCCACTCGGGGGTCTCCAGGGCGGCGGTGCCGAGGTTGACGCGGGTGCAGCCGGTGGCGAGGGCCGCGGCGAGCGAGGCGTCGTCGCGGATGCCGCCGGAGAGCTCGACCTTGATGTCCATGGCGCGGGTGATCTCGGCGACGAGGGCGCGGTTGTCGCCGGTGCCGAAGGCGGCGTCCAGGTCGACCAGGTGCAGCCATTCGGCGCCGGAGCGCTGCCAGGCGAGGGCCGCCTCCAGCGGGGAGCCGTAGGAGGTCTCGCTGCCGGACACGCCGTGCACGAGGCGGACGGCCTGGCCGTCGCGGACGTCGACGGCGGGGAGGAGCTCAAGCGTCTTCTGCGTCGAAGTCATCAGAGGGTCTCGATCCAGTTGGTGAGGAGCTGGGCTCCGGCGTCGCCGGACTTCTCGGGGTGGAACTGGGTGGCCCACAGGGCCCCGTTCTCCACCGCCGCGACGAACCGCTCGCCGTGCGTGGCCCAGGTGACCTTGGGGGCGCGGATCAGCGGGTTGGTGACTTCCAGGCTCCACTCCTTCGCCGCGTAGGAGTGCACGAAGTAGAACCGGGCGTCGGCGTCCAGCCCGGCGAAGGCCTGGCTGTCGGCCGGGGCCTCGACGGTGTTCCAGCCCATGTGGGGGACGATCGGGGCCTTGAGCGGGCCGACCGTGCCGGGCCACTCGTCGAGGCCCTCTGTCTCGACGCCGTGCTCGATGCCGCGCTCGAAGAGGATCTGCATGCCGACGCAGATGCCCATGACCGGGCGGCCGCCGGAGAGCCGGCGGCCGATGATCCAGTCGCCGCGGACGTCCTTGAGGCCCTGCATGCAGGCGGAGAAGGCACCGACGCCGGGGACGAGGAGTCCGTCGGCGTCCATGGCCTTGTCGTAGTCGCGGGTGATCTCGACGTCCGCGCCGACGCGGGCGAGGGCGCGCTCGGCGGAGCGGACGTTGCCGAAGCCGTAGTCGAAGACGACGACCTTCTTGGTGGGTCTGGCGGGACTAGCGGCGCTCATCCCAACCTCCTTGCGTGAAAACTCCCGGCTTCGGCCGGGTGGGGAAAGTATCTGCGGCTCGGGACCGCACCCGGGCGCGGTGCCGCTGCGTGACGCCTTGACCTGGACTTGTGTTCGGATCGTGACCGCCCCCAGCGTCCGGGGCGTGGGAACTTCTCTGGTAAAGCGGGCGTTCAAGTACCGCTTCTATCCAACCGATGCGCAGGCAGCCGAGCTGTCGCGGACGTTCGGGTGCGTGCGGAAGGTCTACAACCTGGCCCTTGCCGCCCGTACCGAGGCGTGGGCGCGTGGGGAGCGGGTGGGCTACGGCCAGACGTCGGCGCTGCTCACGGTGTGGAAACGGACCGAGGAGCTGGCCTACCTCAACGATGTGTCCTCGGTGCCGTTGCAGCAGGCGCTTCGCCACCTGCAGACGGCGTTCACAGCGTTCTGGGGGAAGCGGGCGAAGTACCCCCGCTTCAAGTCCAAGCGGAAGTCCCGCGCCTCGGCCGAGTACACACGTTCCGCGTTCCGGTACGCCGACGGCCGACTGACGCTGGCGAAGATGGCGGAGCCGCTGAACGTCGTGTGGTCCCGTCCTTTGCCCGCCGTGGGCATCGACGTCGGACTGACCGCGCTGGTCACCCTCTCCACCGGAGAGAAGGTTCCCAACCCCCGGCATGAACGCCGGGACCGCGAGCGCCTGGCCCGTGCCCAGCGGGCACTGTCGCGGAAGGAGAAGGGCAGCAGGAACCGGGCCAAGGGCCGCACCCGGGTGGCGAGGATCCACGCCCGGATCGCCGACCGCCGCCACGACCACTTGCACAAACTGTCGACTCGACTCGTGCGCGAAAACCAAACGCTCGTGATCGAGGATCTCACCGTCACCAACATGCTCAAGAACCACATGCTCGCCCGCGCCATCACGGACGCGGCCTGGCGTGAGCTGCGGAGCATGCTGGAGTACAAAACGGCCTGGTACGGGCGCGAACTGATCACCGTCGACCGGTGGTTCCCCAGCACCCGCCTGTGCTCCGCCTGTGGGGCCCTGGCCGACAAGATGGCCTTGGACGTCCGCGAATGGACGTGCACGAACTGCGGAACGGCCCACGACCGGGACGGGAACGCAGCCGTGAATCTTCTGGCCGCCGGGCTGGCGGCTGCCGCCTGTGGAGCGGGTGTAAGACCTCATCGGGAGTCCTCCTCTCGGTCGGGGCGGTCCGTGGTGAAGCAGGAAAACCCACCCGCGAGGGTGGGAACCCCCTCCCACTAGGGAAGGGGAGGAAGTCAATCCCAGATCCCTTGGATTCGCAGGACTCCGGCGACCAGGCACATCACGGAGCCGATGGCGAGCAGTACGACGACCGATTTGGGCATCTGCTGCTTCTGGAAGGAGTAGACGCCGCCGGCCAGGAAGAGGCCGACGACGATCAAGATGGTGTTGAGCCCGTTCACGCTAGAGGGCACCCTTCGTGGACGGAAGGATGCCGGCGGCGCGCGGGTCGAACTCGGCGGCGTAGCGCAGGGCCCGCGCCAGCGCCTTGAACTGGCACTCCACGATGTGGTGGGCGTTGCGGCCGTAGGGGACGTGCACGTGCAGGGCGATCTGGGCCTGCGCGACGAAGGACTCCAGGATGTGCCGGGTCATCGTCGTGTCGTACTCGCCGATCATCGGCGCCATGTTCTCGGGCTCGGTGTGCACGAGGTAGGGGCGGCCCGACAGGTCGACGGTGACCTGGGCGAGGGACTCGTCCAGCGGCACGGTGCAGTTGCCGAAGCGGTAGATGCCGACCTTGTCGCCGAGGGCCTGCTTGAAGGCGGCGCCGAGCGCGAGCGCGGTGTCCTCGATGGTGTGGTGGCTGTCGATGTGCAGGTCGCCGTCCGTCTTGACCGTGAGGTCGAAGAGGCCGTGGCGGCCCAGCTGGTCGAGCATGTGGTCGTAGAAGCCCACGCCCGTCGAGACGTCGACCTTGCCCGTGCCGTCGAGGTTTATCTCGACGAGGACCGAGGTCTCCTTCGTGGTCCGTTCGACCCGTCCGATGCGGCTCATGCGTGCTGCTCCTTCTTCAGTGCGCGAACCGCTTCCAGGAACGCGTCGTTCTCGGCCGGGGTGCCCGCGGTGACCCGCAGCCATCCCGGCACGCCGTTGTCCCGGACCAGGACGCCCTGGTCGAGGATTTTCTGCCAAGCGGTGTGGGAGTCCTCGAACCTGCCGAACTGGATGAAGTTCGCGTCGGACTCGGTGACCTCGTAGCCGATGGCCCGCAGCTCGATGACGAGGCGGTCGCGTTCGGCCTTGAGCTGCTCGACGTAGCCGAGCAGGGTGTCGGTGTGCTCCAGTGCGGCCAGCGCGGTGGCCTGGGTGACGGCCGACAGGTGGTACGGCAGGCGCACCAGCTGGACGGCGTCGACCACGGCGGGGTGCGCGGCCAGGTAGCCCAGGCGCAGGCCGGCGGCGCCGAAGGCCTTGGACATGGTCCGGGAGACCACCATGTTGGGGCGGCCCTCGATCAGCGGGAGGAGCGAGTCGCGGTGGCTGAACTCCACGTACGCCTCGTCGACGATAACCAGGGAGGGCTTGGCGGCCTGCGCGGCCTCGTAGAGCGCGAGGACGGTGTCGGCGTCGACCGCGGTGCCCGTGGGGTTGTTCGGCGAGGTGATGAACACGACGTCCGGGGCGTGCTCCGCGATGGCCCGCTCGGCGGCCGCCACGTCGATGGTGAAGTCGTCCCGGCGCGGGCCGGAGATCCAGCCGGTGCCGGTGCCGCGGGAGATCAGCGCGTGCATCGAGTAGGAGGGCTCGAAGCCGATCGCGGTGCGGCCGGGCCCGCCGAAGGTCTGCAGCAGCTGCTGGATGACCTCGTTGGAGCCGTTGGCGGCCCATACGTTCTCCCGCGCGACCGGGTGCTTGGCCGTACGGGTGAGGTAGGCGGCCAGCTGGGTGCGCAGCTCGACCGCGTCCCGGTCGGGGTAGCGGTTGAGGGTGCGGGCGGCGTCGGCGACGCGCTCGGCGATCCGCCGGACGAGCGGTTCGGGCAGCTCGTACGGGTTCTCGTTGGTGTTCAGCTGGACGGGCACGTCGAGCTGCGGGGCGCCGTAGGGGCTCTTGCCGCGGAGCTCGTCGCGGATGGGGAGGTCGTCGATACCGATGTTCGCGGTCATACGGCCGGCACCTTCCATCCGAAGCGCGCCTTCAGGGCGGCGCCGTGCGCGGGCAGGTCCTCGGCCTCGGCCAGCGTCACCACGTGGTGGGTGACCTCGGCGAGTGCGTCGCGCGTGTAGTCGACGATGTGGATGCCGCGCAGGAAGGACTGCACGGACAGGCCCGAGGAGTGGCAGGCGCAGCCGCCGGTGGGCAGCACGTGGTTCGACCCGGCGCAGTAGTCGCCGAGCGAGACCGGGGCCCACGGGCCGACGAAGATCGCGCCGGCGTTGCGCACCCGGGCGGCCCAGGCGGCGGCGTCGGCGGTCTGGATCTCCAGGTGCTCGGCGCCGTACGCGTCGACGACCTTGAGGCCGTCCTCCAGGCTGTCGACCAGCACGATCGCGGACTGCCTGCCCGCGAGGGCCGGCTTGATCCGGTCCTCGATGTGCTTGGTGGCGGCGACCTGGGGCTCCAGCTCCTTCTCGACGGCCTCGGCGAGCTCCACGGAGTCCGTGACGAGGACGGCGGCGGCCAGCGGGTCGTGCTCGGCCTGGCTGATGAGGTCGGCGGCGACGTGCACCGGGTCGGCCGTGGAGTCCGCGAGGACCGCGATCTCGGTGGGGCCGGCCTCGGTGTCGATGCCGATCCTGCCGGTGAAGTAGCGCTTGGCGGCGGCGACCCAGATGTTGCCGGGGCCGGTCACCATGTTCGCCGGGGCGCACTCCTCCGTGCCGTACGCGAACATCGCGACGGCCTGGGCGCCGCCGGCCGCGTACACCTCGTCCACGCCGAGCAGCGCGCACGCGGCGAGGATCGTCGGGTGCGGCAGCCCGCCGAACTCCTTCTGCGGCGGGGAGGCGAGCGCGACGGAGCCCACGCCCGCTTCCTGCGCCGGTACGACGTTCATCACGACGGAGGACGGGTACACGGAACGGCCGCCCGGGGCGTACAGCCCCACGCGCTCCACCGGAACCCACTTCTCGGTCACCGTGCCGCCGGGGACCACCTGGGTGGTGTGCTCGGTGCGGCGCTGGTTGCGGTGCACGATCCGGGCGCGCCGGATCGACTCCTCGAGGGCGGCGCGGACGGCCGGGTCGAGCTCGTCGAGAGCGGTCTTGAGGGCCTCTACGGGCACCCTGACCTGCTCCAACGTCACCCCGTCGAACTTCTGCGCGTACTCGATCAGCGCCGCCGTGCCACGATGATGGACGTCCTCGCAGATGGGCCGCACCTTCTCCAGGGCAGCTTCTACGTCGAACTCGGCACGGGGCAGCAGATCGCGCAGGGCGCCACCCTCGGGGAGGGCGTCACCGCGCAGGTCGATACGAGAGATCACCTCCCAATTCTCTCAGACCGCCCAGCGGCACCGTCCGCCCGTATCACTGGCTGATACACGCCGCGGATGTCACAGGCCCCCGATACTTTGATCTCCACGCAGGACGAGCGGAGGGGGGCCGCCATGACCGAGGCACGCGCGGGCGAGGAACCGGCGGATCTGACCGCCGCCGAGCGCCGCATGTGGGAGGCGTTCCGTACCGGCAGCGTCTGCGATCTGAGCGTGCGCACCGCCGAGCGGGACGACCCGCACGCCGACCACGTGTGGGGCCCCGAGCGCACCGTCCGCGCCCGGGTCGTGGCCCTGCTGCTGCTCCACGGGCCGCCGCCGCTGCCGGGCCGGGTGGCCTCGCTGAAGCTGCGCGGGGTGCGGATCACCGGGCGCCTCGACCTGTCCGGCGGCGCGGTGGGGCCGTACGTGGAGCTGCAGTCCTGCCGCTTCGACAGCGAGGTCCAGCTGTCCGAGGCCCGGTTCGGCACGCTGCGCCTGGTCAACTGCGCGATACCGCGGCTGGAGGCGGCGCGCGTGCACACCGACGGCGATCTGCACCTGCCGCGCTGCCGGGTGACGCGCGGGATGCGGCTGACCGACGCGCAGATCGGCACCGACCTGCTGATCAGCCAGGCCGTGGTGCAGCGCGACTCCAAGGGCCGGGCGATCGCCGCCGACGGGATGTCGGTCGCGCAGGACTTCCAGGCCGAGCTGTTGGAGACGTACGGCGAGGTGAGCCTGCGCGGCGCGAAGATCGGCGTGTCGATGAACATGCGCGGGGCCCGGCTGCGCAACCCGAGCGGGAAGTACGCGCTGAACGCGCCGCAGCTGACCGTCGAGCGGACCCTGTACCTGACCTCGATCGCCCTGGACTACGTCCCCGGCTCGAACTCCTCCACGCCCCCGTACGGGCTGGGCCTGACCCCGACGCGCGGCCAGCGGGCGCAGCGCTTCGTGTGCCGGGGCGGGCTGCGGCTGGACGACGGCCGCTTCGGGGACGCCATCGACTTCTACGGCGCCCGGTTCGGACTCGCCGCCGACCAGGAGATCTCCCTGCGCCGGATCCAGACCCCCGAGTTCCGCTTCGTCGGCGAGCGGCCGGAGCGCGGCCGGGTGGTGGTGTCGGGGGCCAAGGTGGTCAAGCTGGTGGACACCTCCACGAGCTGGCCGGGCCCGGGCGGCGTGTCGATCGAGGGCTTCGTCTACGAGAACCTCGCGCCCCGCGGCCACTTCCCGCTCGCCCGCCGGCTGGAGTGGGTGGAGGCGGCGACGCCCGAGTACTCCCCGGAGCCGTACGAGCGGCTGGCCGCGGTGCTGCGGGCCAGCGGCGAGGACGCGGACGCCCGCGAGGTGCTGCTGGCCAAGCAGCGGCGGCGCCGGGCCACTCTGCCGGCGGGGCAGAAGGCGTGGGGGTACCTCCAGGACTGGACGGTGGCCTACGGGTACCGCCCGGGGCGGGCCGCGCTGTGGATGGCGGTGCTGTGGGCGGCGGGAGCGCTGCTGTTCTCCCAGCACGACCCGCCGGCGATCAAGGAGGACGAGTCACCCCAGTGGAGTGCCCCCCTCTACGCGCTGGACCTGCTGCTCCCGGTGATCGATCTCGGGCAGGAGGGCCGCTGGAAGCTGGAGGGCGGCTGGCAGTGGGGGGCGGCGGCCCTCGTCATCCTGGGGTGGATCCTGGCCACGACGGTGGCGGCCGGGGCCTCCCGGCTGCTGAGGCGGGGGTGACGGGGCCCGCCTCCCGGCCATTACCCTGTGCCTCGTGACCACCGTTCGCCTGCCACTCTTCCCCCTGAACTCCGTGCTGTTCCCGGGACTCGTCCTCCCGCTGAACGTCTTCGAGGAGCGTTATCGCGCCATGATGCGCGAGCTGCTGAAGGGGGGCGCGGACGAACCGCGCCGCTTCGCCGTCGTCGCGATCCGCGACGGCCGGGAGGTGGCCCCGACCGCGCCCGGACTGCCCGACCAGACGGCCGTGCCCGAGCGGGGCCCGGCCGCCGGGTTCGGCTCGGACCCGATCCAGGCCTTCCACCGGGTGGGCTGCGTCGCCGACGCGGCCACGATCCGGGAGCGGGAGGACGGCAGCTTCGAGGTCCTGGCGACGGGCACCACGCGCGTACGCCTCCTTTCGGTGGACGCGTCGGGCCCGTTCCTGGTGGCGGAGCTGGAGGAGCTCCCCGAGGACGCCGGTGAAGGCGCGGGCGCGCTGGCCGAGGGGGTGCTGCGGGCCTTCCGCAACTACCAGAAGCGGCTGGCCGGCGCGCGCGAGCGGTCCCTGACGGGTGCGGAGCTCCCCGACGAGCCGTCGGTGGTCTCCTACCTGGTGGCAGCGGCGGCGGTGCTGGACATCCCGGCGAAGCAGCGGCTCCTCCAGGCCCCCGACACGGCGACCCGCCTGGCGGAGGAACTCAAGCTCCTGCGCACCGAGACGGCGGTGATCCGCCACCTCCCGTCCCTCCCCGCGGTGGATCTGACCCGCGCGCCGACGAGCCCGAACTGATGGCGAAGAAGAAGCCCGCGCCGCAGGCCGCCGGCACCCCCGCGATCGTCGCCCTCACGGCGGCGGGCGTGGACTTCACCACGCACTCCTACGACCACGACCCGTCGCACCCCTCCTACGGCGAGGAGGCGGCGCAGGCGCTCGGCGTCTCGCCGGACCAGGTCTTCAAAACGCTGGTCGCGGACGTGGACGGCACCCTGACGGTGGCGGTCGTCCCGGTCTCGGGCTCGCTCGACCTCAAGGCACTGGCCGCGGCGGTGGGCGGCAAGCGGGCGGCGATGGCCGATCCCGCGCTGGCGGAACGGACCACGGGGTACGTCCGCGGGGGCATCTCCCCGCTGGGGCAGCGCCGCCGCCTGCGCACGGTGCTGGACGCGTCTGCCTCCCGGCACGCCACGATCTGCGTCTCGGCCGGCCGCCGCGGCCTGGAGGTCGAACTCTCCCCCGCGGACCTGACCACCCTCACGTCCGCCGTCCTGGCCCCGGTGGCCCGCCCGTAGCCTGCGGCGCGGCCGTCAGGGCTGATACCGCTGCGCGGCATCCTGGGCTCCGCCCAGACCTGCGCCTCAAACGCCGGCGGGGCTGGATTTGGCCGATGCCGTCTGCATGGTGCCGCTGGCGCCTCGCCGACGTTTGAGGCGCGGGGTCCCGGGGCTCGGCCCAGGGGCCTACGGGCGGGGCGGCTCCGGGTCCGCGTGGACGTGCGGCGGGGGGTAGACGGCCCAGGCGGGGGCCGGGGCGGGGTCCCGGGGGGCCCACAGGGCGGTGAGGCCCAGGTGGAGCAGGACCGCGGTCATCGGCCACGCCAGCAGCACCCCGTACGCCAGCAGCTCCATCGGCGCGTCGAACGGAACACCCTTCCCCGCGCGCGCAGCCGCTTCCGCCAGGTTCGACGACGGCCCGAGCGCCAGCCCCAGCCGCCACCCCACCAGCGCGGCGAATACGGACCCGACCGCGAGCCCGACGACCACCGGCACACCGCCGGCCCGCCGCCACAGGAACGTGCCGACCGCGCTCAGCGCGCCCAGCCCCGCCGCCAGGAGGAAGAACGTCCCGTCGGACCCGATCCGCGCCTCGCTCTCGCTGTTGCGCAGGAACACGGCCTCCCCGTTGGAGACGTACTGCACCCGCGGCGCCAGCCACGCCCACAGCACGGCGAGGAGCACGCCGGCCAGCCCGACCGCCAGGGCGACGGCGGCCCCGTCGCGGACCTCCGCCGGAGTGATGCCCCCGGCGGCGGTGCCCGGCTTCTCGGGCGGCAGCGACGGCGGGTCGAATGGAGACGGAGGGGTCACGGCTTCGGTCACCCCCACATCGTGCCAGGTGTGCCCGGCGCGGGCGCCACCGGCGTCAGCGGACCGCGGCCCGCCGGTACGCCCACGTCGCGACGGCCAGCGACAGCACGCCCACCGCCCCGCACACCCCGAGGTCGAGGGCGACGGCGGCCCAGTCCGGTTCGGGCGCGAAGGTACGGGCGAACGCCTCCACCCCGTACGTGGACGGCAGCAGGGCCCGCGCCCACACGATCACCTCCGGCATCCGCTCGGGCGGCAGCACCCCCAGCAGCAGCGCCGCCGACATGCCGAGCTGCCCCGCGAGCGTGGCCAGCTCCTGCCGCGGCGCCAGCAGGCCCAGCGCGGCGCCGAGCCCGGCGAGCGCGGCGCCGGCCAGCGGGACCACCGCCAGCAGGATCCACAGCCCGCCCATCGGCAGCCCGAACAGCACGCAGCCGAAGACCGCCGTCACCAGCGTCCCCGGCAGTGTGAAGGAGGCGTACGCGGCGGCCGCGCCCAGCACCACCGACGCGGGCGGCACCGGCAGGGTGGCGTAGTGGTCGAGGCCGCCACCGGCCCGCAACTGCCCGAAGTACTGCGCGAGCAGGTTCAGCGCGACGAAGGCGACGACGAGCACGGAGGAGCCGGCCACAACGGCCCGGGCCTCGGAGCCTCCGTCGACGACGCCCCGCATCAGGATCATGATCCCGACGGACTGGAAGGTGGCGACGAAGAGCAGCGGGATCCGCGCCACCCGGGCCCGGGAGAGCTGCGCCCGGTACACGGCGGCGAGCGCGGGCAGGAACCCGGCCCGGGGCGCCAGCTGAGCGGCGGCGTGCTGCGGGACGGCGTTCGGTACGGCGGCCTCGTGCGCGGCAGCGTTCGGCTCGGCGGCCTCCTGCGACGCGGCAGCGGCCCCCGGCGCGGACGTGGTCGGCGCGAGAGCGCCTGCCGGACGGTCGCTCACAGCTTCACCAGCCCTTTCGTCTTCCCGCCGAGCGAGAGGTACACGTCCTCCAGGCTCGGCGTGGCCAGTGTGAAGTCGTCCAGCGCCGCGAAGGCGGGGCCGCCCGTCAGTGCGGCGACCGCCGCGCGGGCCTCGTCCGGGCCCAGCCGCAGTACCCAGCGCCGCCCGGACTCGACCGCGCGCTCGCGCAGCGCCGCGACCTCCGCGATCTCCAGCGGGGCGGTCTGGCGCCAGACCAGTTCGAGGCGGACCTCGTCCGACACGGTGGCCTTCAGGCCGGCCGGGGTGTCACAGGCGATGACCTTGCCCTGGTCGATCACGGCGACCCGGTCGAGGACGGTCTCGGCCTCGATGACGTTGTGGGTGACCAGCAGGACCGTCGCGCCGTGCTGCGCGCGCCGCCGGTCGACCGCGGTCCAGACGGCCCGCCGGGCGACGGGGTCCATGCCGGTGGTGGGTTCGTCGAGCACGAGCACCGGCCGCTCCCCCACCAGCGCGGCGGCGAAGCAGGCGAGGCGCCGCTGCCCGCCGGAGAGCTTCTTCAGGGGCCGGCCGGCGATCCCGGTCAGCCCGAGCTCCTCCAGCACCTCGTCCCGCGCGGCCCGCGCCGCCCGCAGCGGCAGTCCGCGCAGCCGCCCGGTGGTCTCGGCGGCCAGGGCCACCGTGAGCTCGTCGAGGGCGGTGGACTCCTGCCCCAGGTAGGCGAGCAGCCGGGCCGCCCGGTCGGGGTGGCGTGCGAGGTCGTGGCCGAGGAGGGTGACGGTGCCCGAGTCGGGGCGCATCAGGCCGGTGAGCTGCCGGACCAGGGTGGACTTGCCGGCGCCGTTGGGGCCGAGCAGGCCGAAGATCTCGCCGCGCCGTACGTCCAGCGAGATGCCGTCGTTGGCGCGGGTCTCCGGCAGGGCGGGGGCACCGCGCCGGCCGCGTACCGCGGGGTACGTCTTGACGAGGTCACGGACCGCGCAAACGACGCCGGGGGCCGCTCCCGCGGCTGCCGCCGTACTGCTCTGGTCTTGTGCCGTGCCCGTACTCACGAGGGAGCAGCCTACGCGGCTTCCGCCCCTACTCGGCCGCCGGGGTCGCCGCCCCCGCAGGTCCCAGGGAGACGCCCGCGGGGCCGGCCGCGGGGACGGCGGCCACGTGCTCGGCGGCCGCGCGGACGTCGATCTCCCGCCAGAAGCCGGCCCGGATGGCGTAGCGGTCGTGTTCGTCGATCTGGTCGTCCTTGTGCGCGAGCAGCCCGAACCGGGCGGCGTAGCGCAGGAGCTCGCCGTCGATCCGGTGGGGGATCCGCGGGTACATCGTGGCGAGCTTCTGCAGGTGCACGGATTCCGGGAGCCGTTCCATCCAGCGCCGGGCGAACACCTGTCCCACTTCGAAGGGGTCGCCGCCGACGGTGGTGATGTCCTCCTCGCGGTCCGCCCAGCGCTGTTCGGCGCTGGTGAGCTGGGCGAGGGTGGGCAGCGAGGCGGTCTCGGCGGGCTCGCCGAGCGGTCCGGCCCGGTCGATCCACCCCTTGTCGGAGGACCAGCGCAGGGCGCTGCCGGCCGGAACGGCGCCGGGCTGCGCGGCCGTTGCGGGCGGTCCGGCCTGCTGGCCGGGGGCGCGCAGGGCGCCGGCGAGGTCCTTGGGCGTGGGTACGGTCTTGCTCCCGCCGGTGGCCGGAGCCGGTACGGGCACTCCTTCGGCTTCCCGGTCCCCGGCGGGCGAGCCGTTGCGGGCGGCTTCGGCGAGGGCGGCCTCGGGCAGCGGGGCGGAGAGGATGGCGGCGATGTCGGGGCGCGGGGCGGGCGGTGGGGAGCAGAGCCCGGCGAGGTCCTTGGCCCGGACGGCCCGGGTGATCCAGGCGCGGTCGAGGACGCGGCGTTCGTCGGCTTCGGCGACGAGGTCCTCGGACTGGTTGTAGTCCCCGTCGGCCGCCTGTACGGCCCACAGGTGGACGGCGACCCCGTGTTCCTTGGCGGACATCAGCCCGGGCAGCAGGTCGCCGTCGCCGGTGACGAGGACCACGTCGGAGCAGGCCCGGTTGCGGGCGAGTTCGGTGAGCTCGGCGTGCATGGCGGCGTCGACGCCCTTCTGCGCCCAGCGGCCGTCGCTCCGGGTCAGGGCGCCCAGTCGGACGGTGACGCGGGGCATGACGCGCAGCCGCCGGTGCTCGGGCTGCGGCACCCGGTCGGGTGCGCCGTCGAACCAGTAGATGCGCAGGAGGGGCTGTTCGGTGTCGGCCTCGGCCCGTTCGCGCAGTCCCTGGATGAGGGCGGCGTGGTCGACGGTGATGCGGGAGCGTGAGGGCTCCCCTGCGAGAAGGCTTGCGGCGGCGCCCAGCAGATAGCCGGCGTCCACCAGGACGACGCAGCGGTCCACGCGTTCCACCTCTTCCCTGGGGATCCTCAGTGTTTCTTCGGCGGGTCCCCCGAGTCTGCCCGACCGCAAGGGTGTTGACGGCCGGAACTCGATCATCGGCGTGGCGGAACTTTTGGTTCTACCGGCTACGCGCAGTAATGATCCAAAATGCGCGCTTTCTGGCGCTGTGTGAGTGTGAAGGCGGTCCTGGCCCCTAGACCCTCACGGAGGCTCCCCCATGGCCAAGAACAAGCAGCAGAAGCAGCCGAAGCAGCAGGCCCGCTCGTCCTCGCAGGACCCGTCGAAGAGTTCGATGGAATCCTCCGGCGAGTCGGTCAATCCGTCGCCGAGTCCGATGGACCTGGCCCACAAGAGCAAGCAGAAGAAGTTCGGCCACAACTGACGCCGCGCGCAGCGCGCTCAGTGACGAAAGGGCCTGCCCGGATTCACCGGGCAGGCCCTCGCGTGTGTGCGCCGACCGGTCCTATCCGGCCAGGCAGGACGGTCCGAGCAGCACCTTGAGGTCGCCGAAGAGGGCCGGGTCGGGCTGGACCCGGTGCTTGTCGAGGCGCAGCACGGTGGTGGTGCGCGGCCCCTGGAGCTTGATCCGTACTTCGGTGTTGCCCTTGTGGTGGCGCAGGATCTCGCCCAGACGGGTCACCATCGGCGGGGTGACCTTGACGGTGGGGATGGTGAGGACGACGGGTGCGTTGGTGCCGGCGGAGGAGAGGTCGGGGACCATCATCTCCATGGCGACCAGGCGGGGGACGTCCTCGCGCTTGTCGAGGCGGCCCTTGACGAAGACGACGGTGTCCTCGACCAGCTGGGTGGAGACGAGCTGGTAGGTCGCGGGGAAGAACATGCACTCGATGGAGCCGGCCAGGTCCTCGACGGTGGCGATGGCCCAGGCGTTGCCCTGCTTGGTCATCTTGCGCTGGAGGCCGGAGATGATGCCGCCGATGGTGACGACGGCGCCGTCGGAGTGCTCGCCGCCGGTGAGCTGGGAGATGCCGGCGTCGGTCTTGTCGGACAGCACGTGCTCCAGGCCGAAGAGCGGGTGGTCGGAGACGTAGAGGCCGAGCATCTCGCGCTCCTGGGCGAGCAGGTAGGACTTCTCCCACTCGACGTCGGAGAACTCGACGTCGAGCCCGAAGCCGGGCTCGTCGCTGCCGTCCTCGTCACCCATTCCGCCGAACAGGTCGAACTGTCCCTCGGCCTCCTTGCGCTTGACCGCGACCACGTTGTCGATCATCGATTCGTGGTGGGCGACCAGGCCCTTGCGGGTGTGGCCCATCTCGTCGTAGGCGCCGGCCTTGATCAGCGACTCGACGGTCCGCTTGTTGCAGACGACGGCCTCGACCTTGTCCAGGAAGTCGGGGAAGGAGGAGTACTTCCCCTTGGCCTTCCTGGTCTTGATGATCGACTCGACGACGTTCTGGCCGACGTTGCGGACGGCGGTGAGGCCGAAGAGGATCACGTCGTCGCCCTGGGCGGCGAAGTTCGGCTCGGACTCGTTCACGTTCGGCGGGAGCACCTTGATGCCCATGCGGCGGCACTCGTTCAGGTAGATCGCGGACTTGTCCTTGTCGTCCTTGACCGAGGTGAGCAGGCCGGCCATGTACTCGGCCGGGAAGTTCGCCTTGAGGTAGGCGGTCCAGTAGGAGACCAGGCCGTACGCGGCCGAGTGGGCCTTGTTGAAGGCGTAGCCGGCGAAGGGGACCAGGACGTCCCACAGGGCCTGGATGGCCTTGTCGTTGTAGCCGTTCTTCCGGGCGCCCTCCTGGAAGATGGTGAAGTTCTTCGCCAGCTCCTCGGGCTTCTTCTTGCCCATCACGCGGCGCAGGATGTCGGCCTCGCCGAGCGAGTACCCGGCGATGATCTGGGCGGCCTTCTGCACCTGCTCCTGGTAGACGATCAGGCCGTAGGTGACCGCGAGCACCTCTTCGAGGGGCTTCTCCAGATCCGGGTGGATCGGGGTGATCTCCTGCTGCTTGTTCTTGCGCAGGGCGTAGTTCGTGTGCGAGTTCATGCCCATCGGGCCCGGCCGGTACAGGGCCGAGACGGCGGAGATGTCCTCGAAGTTGTCGGGCTTCATCAGGCGCAGCAGGGAGCGCATGGGGCCGCCGTCGAACTGGAAGACGCCGAGGGTGTCGCCGCGGCCGAGCAGTTCGAAGGTCTTGGGGTCGTCGAGCGGGAGGGCCAGGAGATCGATGTCGATCCCCTTGTTGGCCTTCACCATCTTGACGGCGTCGTCCATGATCGTGAGGTTGCGCAGGCCCAGGAAGTCCATCTTCAGCAGGCCGAGCGACTCGCAGCTCGGGTAGTCCCACTGGGTGATGGTGACGCCGTCGGTGTGCCGCACCCAGACGGGCACGTGGTCGGTGATCGTCTCGCTGGACATGATCACGCCGGCGGCGTGCACGCCCATCTGGCGGACCAGGCCCTCGACGCCGCGGGCGGTGTCGATGACCTTCTTCACGTCGGGCTCGTTCTCGTACATCCCGCGGATCTCGCCGGCCTCGCCGTAGCGGGGGTGCGAGGAGTCGAGGATGCCGGAGAGCGGGATGCCCTTGCCGAGGACGTCGGCGGGCATGGCCTTGGTGAGCCGGTCGCCCATGGCGTACGGGTAGCCCAGGACGCGCGCGGAGTCCTTGATCGCGTTCTTGGCCTTGATGGTGCCGTAGGTGCCGATCATGGCGACCTTGTCGGCGCCGTACTTCTCGGTCACGTACCGGATCACCTCGACGCGCCGGCGCTCGTCGAAGTCGATGTCGACGTCGGGCATGGAGACGCGCTCGGGGTTGAGGAAGCGCTCGAAGATCAGGCCGTGGGTGAGCGGGTCGAGGTCGGTGATGCCCATGGCGTACGCGACGATCGAGCCGGCCGCGGAGCCTCGGCCGGGGCCGACCGCGATGCCCTGGTTCTTGGCCCACATGATGAAGTCGGCGACCACGAGGAAGTAGCCGGGGAAGCCCATCGAGATGATCGTGTCCATCTCGTACTCGGCCTGCTTCATCCGGTCGTCCGGGATGCCTCCGGGGTAGCGCCGGTGCATGCCCTTCATGGTCTCCTCGCGGAACCAGGTAACCTCGGTGTAGCCGTCCGGAATGTCGAACTTCGGCATCAGGTTCCGGAACTTGAACATGCCCTCGGTGTCGATCTGGTCCGCGACCAGCTTCGTGTTGGCGCAGCCCTCCTGCCAGGCGTCCGAGGAGTCGATGGCGTACATCTCGTCCGTGGACTTCAGGTAGTAGCCGGAGCCGTCGAAGCGGAAGCGGTCGGGGTCCGAGAGGTTCTTGCCGGTCTGGATGCAGAGCAGGGCGTCGTGGGCGCCGGCCTCGCTGGCGTAGGTGTAGTGCGAGTCGTTCGTCACCAGCGGCGGGATGCCGAGCTTCTTGCCGATCTCCAGGAGCCCGTCGCGGACCCGGCGCTCGATCTCGATGCCGTGGTCCATCAGCTCCAGGAAGTAGCGGTCCTTGCCGAAGATGTCCTGGTACTCGGAGGCCGACTTCAGGGCCTCGTCGAACTGGCCGAGGCGCAGTCGGGTCTGGAGTTCGCCGGAGGGGCAGCCGGTGGAGGCGATCAGGCCCTCCGACCACTTGGCGATGGTCTCCTTGTCCATGCGCGGCCACTTGGTGAGCCAGCCCTCGGCGTAAGCGTCGGAGGACAGCCGGAAGAGGTTGTGCAGGCCGGTGGCGTTCGCCGCCCAGATCGTCTTGTGGGTGTAGCCGCCGGAGCCGGAGACGTCGTCGCGCTTCTGGTGGGGCTGGCCCCACTGGATGCGCCGCTTGTTGCGCCGGGACTCGGGGGCGACGTACGCCTCGATGCCGATGATCGGGGTGATGCCGGACTTCTGGGCGGTGTGGAAGAAGTCGTAGGCCCCGTGCAGGTTGCCGTGGTCGGACATGGCGATGTGCGTCATGCCCATCTCATTGCACGCGGCGAACATGTCCTTCAGCCGTGCGGCACCGTCCAGCAGCGAGTACTGGGTGTGGACGTGCAGGTGCGTGAACGGCGTCTTGGACACGGTGGGGGACCTCCGGCGGGGAGAGAGGGGGCAGCCTCGAAGTCTACGTCGCCGGACCGACACGGAAGGGTCGCCGGACCGACATGAAAGCGTCGCACCACGACTCCCGTGCCGCGGGCACTCACGGGTACGGTCGGGCGTTGCAGAAACCAGGAACGCCGGTCCGACGTCCGATCGGGCAGGACCTGTACCACCCCGTGCACCAGGAGGCATCCGCCATGGCGGTTCCCGAGACGACCGACGAGCAGCGCGCCGAGCAGATACTCGACGTGTTCGACACCGCCTTCGGTGAGCTGCTCGCCGCCGACCCCGCTGCCTTCCAGGTCAAGTTCCGCAAGATGGCGGCCTCGGCCTTCGCCTTCTACCGGGGCACGGCCTGCCTCTTCTACGCCGACCTGGAGCGGGAGCGGCACGGCGGGCCCTACCTGGACGAGCGGACGGGCCGGGTGTGGATCCACGGCGATCTGCACGCGGAGAACTTCGGCACGTACATGGACGCCAACGGGCGCCTGGTCTTCAACGTGAACGACTTCGACGAGGCCTACGTGGGCCCCTTCACCTGGGACCTCAAGCGCTTCGCCGCCTCCGTCGCCCTGATCGGCTACACGAAGGCGCTCAGCGACGAGCAGATCAGCCGGCTCGTGCGGACCTACGCGGCCGCCTACCGGGAGCGCATCCACCAGCTGGCCACGGGGGCCGTAGGCCATCGATACGACGAGGTCCCCTCCTTCACCCTGGACACCGCCGAGGGCCCGCTGCTGGCGGCCCTGCGCGACGCCCGCCGGCGGACCAGGTTCGCCCTGCTGGACTCGATGACGGAGATCCGGGACCACGAGCGCCGCTTCGCCTCCGGCGGGGGCTCGATCGAGCTGGACGCGGCCACCCGCTACAAGGTGCTGGCCGCCTTCGACGGGTACCTGGAGACCCTCCCCGACGAGTCCCTGGTGCGCCCGGACTCCTACCGGGTCAAGGACGTGGTGGGCCGCCGGGGCATCGGCATCGGCTCGGCCGGCCTGCCCTCCTACAACATCCTGCTGGAGGGGCACAGCGACGCCCTGGAGAACGACGTCGTGATCTACCTCAAGCAGGCGCAGACGCCGGCGGTGTCCCGGCACATCACGGACCGGGCGGTGCGCGAGTACTTCAAGCACGAGGGCCACCGCACGGTGATCTCCCAGCGGGCCCTGCAGGCGCACGCCGACCCGTGGCTGGGCTGGACGGAGCTGGACGGCGCGGGGCAGCTGGTGGCGGAGGTCTCCCCGTACGCGGTGGACCTGGACTGGTCGGACCTGGACGACCCGGAGGAGATAGCCGCCGTGGTCGCGGATCTCGGCCGGGCCACGGCGACCATGCACGCGGCGGCCGACGAGGCCGAGAGCGGCCAGTCGCTGGTCCCCTTCTCCACCGAGCGCGCCATCGACGCGGCGATCGCCGCAGACGAGAAGGGCTTCGCGGAGCTGCTGGTCGACTTCGCCCACGCCTACGGCGCCCGGGCGCGCACCGACCACCAGATCTTCGTGGACCTCTTCCGCAACGGCCGCATCACGCCGTAATCGGAACGCCGTAATCCGAACGGGGACGGGCCCTGCGGCCCGCTTTCACAGGCTCACATGGCACACTCGCGGCGATGGACGTATCAGGGGTGAGGCTTCGAGGGCTGCGGGCCGCGCTGTTCAGCGCGCTCGTCGTGCTGCTCTCGGCGGGCTCGCACGTCCTCATGTCCCGGGTTCCGCTGCCGCCCCTGCTGGTGGGCGGGGCCTTCGCCGCCGTGTTCGCGATCGCCTACGCGCTGGCGGGCCGCGAGCGGGGCTTCGGCCCCATCGCCGGGCTGCTCGTGCCGCTGGAGCTGGCCGCCGACACCGTCTTCACCGCCGGGCAGCACGTCTGCTACGGCGCGGCGGGCGGCCCGGTCGCGGGCCCGCTGCGCGCGCTGGGCCTGGAGGAGCTGTGCGGCGGCACCCCGGTCGGCGGCCCGCTGGCCGAGATGGCCGGGCCGGCCGCCGATCCGGCCGCGCTGCTCGCCTCCCCCGGGCCCTGGGCCCCGTGGCTGCTGCTCGGCGCGCACGTCTCGGTCGGGCTGCTGGCCGCCGCGTGGCTGCGCCACGGCGAGCGGGCGCTGGGCCGGGTGCTGCGGGCGGTGGCGGCCTTCGCGTTCCGGCCGCTGCTGCTGGCCGCGCATGGGGCGGCGACGGCCTGCGGGCCGACACCGCGGGCGGCCCGGCCGGCGCTCCCGCGCGCGGGGGCCCGTACGCGCTTCCCCGCGCACTCCGTAGGACGGCGTGGACCCCCCGTGCCCGGCGCGCTCGCGCGCGCCTGAGGCACGTACGGCAGTCCGCCCCTTCCCATGTCACACCCCACGGAGATCACGATGAGTGCACGCAACAGCCAGGCGAACAAGGCGGCGGCCCGCGAGAAGCTGCGCATCGAGCGCGAGAAGCAGGCCAAGAAGGACAAGGCGCGCCGCCAGGTGGTCGTGGCCGGCGCGGTGGTCGCCGCCCTCGCCCTGGCCGGCGGCATCGGCTACGCGGTCGTGAAGGCCAACGAGCCGGGCTACTGGGACAAGGCCGCCAAGGCCGCGCTGGTCAAGCCGAAGAACACCGAGGGCGAGAACGGCACCACGGTCGTCGTCGGCAAGGCCGACGCGAAGAAGACCCTGGAGCTCTACGAGGACTCGCGCTGCCCGGCCTGCGCCGGTTTCGAGCAGCAGGTCGGCGCGCAGGTCAAGAAGGACGTCGACGCCGGCAAGTACAAGCTCCAGTACTTCGGCGCCACCTTCATCGACAACGCCGCCAAGGGCGAGGGTTCGAAGAACGCGCTGAGCGCGCTGGGCGCGGCGCTGAACGTCAGCCCGGAGGCCTTCCTCGACTACAAGGCGGCGCTGTACTCCAAGGAGCTGCACCCCGAGGAGACCGTCGACAGCTTCGCCAAGGACGACTACCTGCTGAAGGTCGCGGCCACGGTCCCGGCGCTCAAGGACAACGCCGAGTTCAAGAAGGCCGTCGAGGACGGCACCTACGACCGGTGGGCGCTGGAGATGTCGAAGGCCTTCAACAAGTCCGGGGTGACGGGTACGCCGACGCTGAAGATGGACGGCAAGAAGATCGAGACCCCGCAGACGCCGGAGCAGTTCACGGCGGCGATCGACAAGGCCCTGCAGGGCTGAGCCCTGGCCATTCCGGAGGCCCATTTCCGGACAGGCCGGGCCAACGGGCGGGCGGACTCCCAGAGTTCGCCCGCCCGTTGCGTTTCCGTGTCTGTTCTCACGCCCATACCCGTCAGTAATATGATCATCCGTGACCAGTCATCTCTCCTCTTCCGCCACCGCGGCAACTCCTCGCCGCCGTACGGTGGTCCTCGCCGCCGCGGCCACGGCCGCACTGACTCCCCTGACCTCGCTGGGCGCATCGGCCGCCCACGCCGCCGGGAGCGCGCCCGCCTTCCTGCACGGCGTCGCCTCCGGCGACCCGCTCCCCGACGGGGTCCTGCTGTGGACCCGCGTCACCCCGGCCCCCGAGGCCGTGCCCGGCTCCGGGCTCGGCCCCGCCACCACGGTGAACTGGGAGGTGGCCGGGGACAAGGCCTTCTCCCGGATCGTCGCGAGCGGCACCGTCACCGCGAGCGCCGCCACCGACCACACGGTCAAGGTGGACGTGCGCGGGCTCCAGCCGCAGACCCCGTACTGGTACCGGTTCACCGCCGGCGCCACCGTCTCCCCCGTCGGACGCACCCGGACCACCCCGGGGCACGACGTCACCACGTCCGGGGTCCGCTTCGGGGTGGTCTCCTGCGCCAACTGGGAGTCCGGCTACTTCTCCGCGTACCGGCACCTGGCCGCCCGTACCGACCTGGACGCGATCCTGCACCTGGGCGACTACATCTACGAGTACCAGTCCGGGGGTTACCCGGAGGCGAAGTACGTCGTGCGCCCGCACGAGCCGAAGCACGAGATCGTCTCGCTCGCCGACTACCGGACCCGGCACGGCAACTACAAGACGGACCCCGACCTCCAGGCCCTGCACCACGCGCACCCGGTCGTCGCCATCTGGGACGACCACGAGTTCGCCAACGACGCCTGGGCGGGCGGCGCCGAGAACCACACCCCGGAAGCCGAGGGCGAGTGGGCGGCCCGCGCGGCCGCCGCCAAGCAGGCCTACTTCGAGTGGATGCCCGTACGGGCCTCCATCGCGGGCACCGTCTACCGGCGGCTGCGCTTCGGCACCCTGGCCGACCTGCACCTGCTCGACCTGCGCTCCTTCCGCTCGCAGCAGGTCAAGGTCGGCAGCGGATCGGTGGACGACCCCGAGCGCACCCTCACCGGGCGCGCCCAGCTGGACTGGCTGAAGTCCGGCCTCGCGGGCTCGAACGCGACCTGGAAGCTGGTCGGCACGTCGGTGATGATCTCGCCGGTGGCCTTCGCCTCGCTGCCCGCGCACCTGCTGGGGCCGCTCGCGAAGCTGCTGGGCCTGCCCGAGGGCGGCATAGCGGTCAACGTGGACCAGTGGGACGGGTACACGGACGACCGCAAGGAGCTGCTCGGCCACCTGAAGGACCGGAACATCAAGAACACGGTGTTCCTGACCGGCGACATCCACATGGCGTGGGCGAACGAGGTCCCGGTGAACATGGCCACGTACCCGGGTTCGGGCACGGCCGCCACGGAATTCGTCGTCACCTCGGTGACATCCGACAACATCGACGACATCCTGCACGTGCCGGCGGACACCGCCTCGCTGGTCGCCGAGTCGGCCATCAAGGCCGCCAACTGGCACGTGAAGTGGCTGGACATGGACTCCCACGGCTACGGCGTGCTGGACGTGACGGCCGAGCGCTCGCAGATGGACTACTACGCGGTCTCGGACAAGCGGCGGCAGGACGCGACGTCCGCGTGGACGCGCTCGTACCGGACCCTGAACGGGACCCAGAAGGTGGAGCGGGTCTGGCAGCCGGTCCGCTGATCCGCTGATAGACCGTCAAATTTCCCGCCTCAAGGGGCGCCTGGTACACACCGGGCGCCCCTTGTGCGTTTGTCGCAACAAATCTTTTACGTAAGACCCTTGACCTGAATATGTCATGCACACATAAGCTTCGCGCCAGCTGAAGATGATCCTTCAGGCCACCACCCCCCACCGCGAGGAGCACACGTGCGCGCGATCGCCCGCATATCCCCCCTTCTTCGCCGCCGCCTGATGGGCACGGCGGTCCTGGCCGGAACCCTGGCCTTCACGCCGCTCGCCGCCCCCACGACGCTCGCGGCCGCCAAGACCCCCGCCGAGGTCTGCGCCGAGGACGCCGGGACCGCCGCCAACGCCCGTGTCGCGCGCCCCAAGGAGCAGCACGCGGCCGAGCCCAACGAGGTCACCGAAGACCAGGCCAAGGCCATGGACGCCGACCTCAAGGCGAAGCTCGACAAGGCCCTCAAGAACCAGCCGCAGCGCGGCCTCGCCGCCGCCGAGGCGGTCGTGAACGTCCCGGTGTACTTCCACGTGGTGCACTCCGGCACCACCGGGAAGCTGACGTCCACCCAGATCAACAACCAGCTGTCGGTCCTCAACGCGGCCTACGGCGGCCAGGGCACCGGCAACGTCAACACGAACTTCCAGTTCACCCTGGCGGGCACCGACTACACGGACAACGCCTCCTGGTACAACCTGACCTCCGGCTCCCAGGCCGAGAAGGACATGAAGAACACCCTGCGCAAGGGCGGCGCCGGCGACCTCAACTTCTACACCGCCAACCTCGGCGGCGGCCTGCTCGGCTGGGCGACCTTCCCGACCTCCTACGCCTCCGCCCCCAAGATGGACGGCGTGGTCGTGCTCGACACCTCGCTGCCGGGCGGCTCCGCGGCCAACTACAACGAGGGCGACACCGCGACCCACGAGGTCGGCCACTGGATGGGGCTGTACCACACCTTCCAGGGCGGCTGTAACGGCAACGGCGACTACGTCTCCGACACCCCGGCCGAGAAGAGCGCCGCGTACCAGTGCCCGACGGGCCGTGACTCCTGCGCCAGCAAGACCGGCGTGGACCCGATCCACAACTTCATGGACTACACGTACGACTCCTGCATGTACCAGTTCACCGCCGGCCAGGCGGCCCGCATGAGCAGCAGCTGGACCGCCTACCGGGCGGGCTGAACCCCAGCCGCGTAGAACGGGTGCGGGGCACGGACCGGCGAACGCCGGACCGTGCCCCGCACGGCCGTTTCCGCTCCCCTACAGGGAGTCCAGGAACGCCAGCGCGACCTTCCAGGTCTGCTCGGCGGCCTCGGCGTCGTAGTCGTCCAGCTCCGGGTCGGTGAACAGGTGCCCGGCGCCCGGGTAGCTGTGGACCTCCACGTCGGCCCCGGCCCGCTGCATCCGCAGGTACCAGGCGGTCAGCCAGTCGTGCGGCTCGAAGGGGTCCGGGTCCGCGATGTGCAGCTGCACGGGCAGCTCGTCCACCGAGGCGTCCTCCTCCAAGTCCGCCGTCCCGTGCAGGAGCAGCAGCCCGCGCGCCTTCTCGTCGGCCATCGCCAGGTGCTGGGCGACGGAGCCGCCGAAGGAGAAGCCCGCGTAGACCAGACCCTGGTCGGAGTGGGGGGCGGAGGCCAGCACCGCGCGCTTGAGCAGCTCGTCACGGCCGATCTCGTCCCGGTGAGCCATGCCCTCCTCGACGGTCTCGAAGGTGCGCCCCTCGAAGAGGTCCGGCACCTGGACCTGGTGCCCGGCCGCACGCAGCCGGTCGGCCGCCGCGTGCACCGCGGGCCGCAGCCCATAGGTCGAGTGGAAAAGCATGATGTTCATGCCCCCATCGTGCCAGTTCGCCCGGGCGCCTTCCCGATACGTTCTCCCCCATGGAGATCGAGAACGTCCTGCGTCCCGTCGCCGTCCTCGGCGGCTCGCTGGCGGTCACGCTGATCGCGGGCTGGGCGGCGGACCTGCTGCTGCGCCGGGCGGACGCCCGGCACCCCGAAACCCCGCTCTGGGGACTGCTGCGCCACTGCCGCCTCCCCTTCCAGGTGGTGCTCTGCACCTCCCTGCTCAGGGGCGCCTACCGCTGGGCCGGGATCCTGCCCGACCACGCCTTCGCCGTAGGCCGGACCCTCACCCTGATCCTGATCGCCTCGGTGGCCTGGCTGGCGGTGCGCATCGCCACGGCCGCCGTCGACTCGGTGTACGCGCGCTACGCCGCGGTGACCGAGGACGAGGCCCGGGTCCGCCGGGTCCGCACCCAGGTCACGCTGATCCACCGGGTGGTCAGCGCGGTGGTGATCGTCGTCACAGTCGCGTCCATGCTGCTGACCTTCCCGCAGATGCGCGCGGTCGGCACGTCGATGCTGGCCTCGGCGGGCGTCCTCGGCATCGTGGCGGGCATCGCCGCCCAGTCCTCGCTGGGCAACCTCTTCGCCGGCCTCCAGATCGCCTTCGGCGACACCGTCCGCATCGGCGACACCGTGGTCGTCGACAAGGAGTGGGGCAAGGTCGAGGAGATCACCCTGACCTTCCTGACCGTCCGCACCTGGGACGAGCGCCGCATCACGATGCCGGTCTCGTACTTCACGAGCAAGCCGTACGAGAACTGGTCCCGCGGCGGCGCGGAGATGACCGGGACGATCTTCCTGCACCTGGACCACAGCGCGCCGGTGCCGCTGCTGCGGGACCGCTTCGAGCAGCTCCTCTCCGAGGTGCCGGAGTGGGACGGCCGCGCGTGGGCCCTGGTGGTGGCCGACACCACCCCGCACACCATCCTGATCCGGGCGACGGCCACCGCGAAGGACGCCGACGACGTGTGGACGCTCCGCTGCACGATCCGCGAACACCTGATCTCCTGGCTGGCCACCCACCACCCGTCCGCCCTGCCCCGCATCACGCCCCCCGAGGCCACCCCGCGGACGGGGACCTGAGGCCCGGCTGCACCGGTGCCACGCAGCGGCACATCCAGCCCCGCCGGCGTTCGAGGCGCGGGTCCGGGGCAGAGCCCCGGCAGCGGCGCTCAGCCATCTCTCAACCCCCGGCAGCGCCGAGCAGCGCCGCCGCGCACTCCTCCGCCAACTCCTCCGCATACGCCGGCATCGGCTCGCCGACCCGCAGGTGCCGCCGGACCACGGTCAACGGCACGTCGATCAGGGCCAGCGCGACCCGCTCCCGGTCCAGCGCTCCGGTCGCCCCGAGGGCCGTGCCGAGCTCGCGCAGGGAGGCGAACACCCGGCGGTTGCCCGCGTTCGCCCGGTCCCGGTGCTCCTCGGACCACTCCGACTGGCCGAACTCCCCGGCTCCGTGGAGGAGGAGCGAGGCCTCCTGCGGGTGGGCCCGGCTCCAGGAGACCACGTGCCGGGCGGCCGCGCGGGCGGCCCGGCGCGGGTCGGGGTCGCTCTGGAGCGCCTCGAAGTAGCCCTGCTGGAACCGCTCGACGGTCCGCAGCCACACCTCGGCGAGCAGGGCCGTACGCCCCGCGAAGCGGTGGTACATGGATCCGCTGGGCGCACCGATCGCCTGGGCGACGGCCGACATGGTCACGCCGCCCGGTCCGGCGGCGGCGGCGAGGCGGACGGCGGCGTCGAGTATCTGGTCGCTGTCGAAGCGGGGTGGTCTGGCCATGAATCAGAGAGTACTCTCCAATTTATTGGAGAGCCACCTCCAATACCCACGGGAGGGAAGACGCATGGCCGTCTACAACGTGCACGAACGCCTGCTGGCTGCGAAGGGAAGCGAGGTAGGGGCCCTCATCAACACGATCTCCGCCGCGCCGGGCGACCGACTGTCGCCGGGCCGGGACTGGCCCGCGGTGAGCTTCGACCGCGGCCTGGCCGTCGGCTCGGCCGGCGGCCACGGCCCGATCCGCTACACGATCACGGCGTACGTGCCCGACACCTGGGTCCGCTTCACCTTCACCGGGCCGCGCGGCTTCCACGGCTTCCACGAGTTCGCCGTACTGCCCGTCGACGAGGAGCGCACCGTGCTGCGCCACACCCTCGCGATGCGCACCAGCGGCCTGGCCCGCGTCACCTGGCCCCTGGCCTGGCGCCCGCTGCACGACGCCTTCCTGGAGGACAGCCTGGACCGCGCCGAACGCGCCTGCACGGGCACGGTCGCCCGCCCCGCCCGCTGGTCCCCGTACGTCCGCGTCCTCCGCGCCCTGGCCCGCGCCTTCTCCTAGGGCGAGCGCAGGCTCCGTACGTCCAGATGCCGCAGCACCCGGTCCACGATCTCCGGATCCGCGCCGGGTTCGCTGCGCGCGGCCAGCACCTCGTGGCGGGCGGCCGACATCATCTCGCGCTGGATCCGCTGGATGTCCCGGATCCGCTCCACCCGCTTCGCGTACGCCTCCCGCCGCTCCTCGTCGACCATGTCGGGGCTGATCCTGGCCCCCACGTCGTACGCGCGCCGGTGCAGCTGCTCGACCAGCTCCTCCGGCAGCTCCTCGACCTCCTGGATCTCCTTGAGCCGCCGTTTCGCGGCCTGGGCGGCGCGGATCGCCAGCTTCCGCTGGGTCGCGCGCTCCGCGTCCGCGTCGGCCTCCACCCCCAGCCGCCGCACCAGCCACGGCAGGGTGAGCCCCTGGCACACCAGGGTCGTCATGATCACGGCGAACGCGATGAAGACGATCTCGTCCCGTGCCGGAAAGGGGTCGCCGGAGTCCGTCTCGAACGGGATCGCGAGGGCGAGCGCCACCGAGGCCACCCCGCGCATCCCGGCCCACCACATCACCACGCTCTCCCGCCAGCTCATCGGGATCTCCTCGTCGAGGTCGCGCCGCGAGTGCAGCCGCTTGGCGAGCCAGCCGGCCGGCAGCAGCCACACCAGCCGCACGCCCACCACCACCGCGACGACGGCCGCCGCCCACCCGGCCAGCTCCCAGGGGCGGCCGGTCGCGGCGACGAACACGTTGTGCAGCTCCAGCCCGATCAGCCCGAACGCCACCCCGGTGACGAGCATGTCGACGACTTCCCAGAAGGTGTGCCCGGCCAGCCGCCCCAGCACGTCGTCGGCGTCGGACGCGTACTCGGCGAGGAACAGAGCCGTCGTCAGCACGGCCAGCACCCCCGAACCCCGGAACTCCTCGGCCAGCACGTACGAGACGAAGGGCACGAGCAGGGTCAGCCCGATCTGCAGCGTGGCGTCCCCGAGCCGCCCCATGAGCCGGTTGGCGGCCCACCCCAGCGCCAGCCCGACGGCCACGGCGACCACGGCCGACAGCACGAACTCCCCTAGCGCGTCGGGCCAGGAGAAACTGCCGCTCACGGCGGCGGCGACGGCCACGTGGTACAGCACGATGGCGGTCACGTCGTTGAAGAGCCCCTCGCCCTCCAGGATCGACACCATCCGCCGGGGCAGCCCGAGCGATCCGGCCACGGCGGTGGCGGCGACGGGGTCCGGCGGGGCGACGAGCGCGCCGAGCGCGATGGCGGCGGCGATCGGCAGCCCGGGCACGACGGCGTGCGCGACGAAGCCCACGGCGGCGGTGGTGACGAACACCAGGGCCACGGCCAGCAGGAAGATCGGCCGCACGTTGGCGGCGAACTGCCGCCAGGAGGTGCGCTGCACGGAGGCGTACAGCAGCGGCGGGAGCACCAGCGGCAGGATGTACTCGGGCGGGATGTCGACGTTCGGCACGGCCGGCACCAACGCGAGGCCGGCTCCGCCGATGGTCATCAGGACGGGCGCGGGCAGCCCGAGCCGGTCCCCGAACGGCACACTGACGACGGCCCCGAGCAGCAGCACGAACAGCAGAGCAAGCTGATCCACGCCTCCACCTTTTCAGGCGGCCGAGCCCGGATTGCCATCCGCAACCCCGTGTCGCCTGCGGCTCCGCTCCTGGGGCTCCGCCCCGTACCCCGCGCATCAAACGCCGGTGGCATGAGCCACATCCAGCCCCTCCGGCGTTTGAGGAGCGGGGTACGGGGCGGAGCCCCGATCCGTGAGCCGCACCCGACAACGGCGCCGCACCCGCGAGGGCTACGGCAGGGGCCGCCGCATCGCCCGGTGCGGGATGCCCGCGTCCTGGAACTCCGGCCCGTACGCCACGTACCCCAGCCGCTCGTAGAAGCCGAGCGCATGCGTCTGCGCGCCCAGATCCACGGCCGCGAGGCCAAGACGGACGGCCTCCGCCTCGATCGCCCGGACCAGCGCCACCCCGACGCCCAGCCCCCGCGCAGCCTTCCGCACGGCCAGCCGGCCCAGCGAGCCGACGTCCTCGGCGCCCGTCTTGCCCAGCACGGCGGCGCCGTGCAGCAGCCGCCCCGTGCCCAGCGGCACGCCGTCCGCGCCCACGGCCAGCACGTGCACCGCGCCCGCGTCGTACGCGTCGTACTCGATCGACTCCGGCACGGACTGCTCGACCACGAACACTTCGGTCCGCACCTCGAAGCACGCCGCCAGGTCCGCCTCGCCCGCGGCGACCCGGACCTCGAAGCCGTCGGCGGTCACTCGCTCTCCGCCCGGATCACGTCCAGCGCGTGCTGCAGGTCCGCCGGGTAGGTGCTCTCGAACTCCACCCACTGCCCGTCCGACGGGTGCTCGAAGCCGAGCCGCACCGCGTGCAGCCACTGCCGGGTCAGCCCCAGCCGCTTCGCCACCGTCGGGTCCGCGCCGTACGTGAGGTCGCCGACGCACGGGTGCCGGTGCGCGGACATGTGCACGCGGATCTGGTGCGTGCGCCCGGTCTCCAGCTTGATGTCGAGCAGCGAGGCCGCGCGGAACGCCTCGATCAGGTCGTAGTGGGTGACCGAGGCCTTGCCGTCCTGGGTCACGGCCCACTTGTAGTCGGCGCTGGGGTGCCGCCCGATCGGCGCGTCGATCGTGCCGCTCATCGGGTCCGGGTGGCCCTGCACCAGCGCGTGGTAGCGCTTGTCCACGACGCGCTCGCGGAACTGGTTCTTCAGCGAGGTGTACGCCCGCTCCGACTTGGCGACGGCCATCAGGCCGGAGGTACCGACGTCGAGGCGGTGCACGATGCCCTGGCGCTCGGACGCGCCGGAGGTCGAGATCCGGTAGCCGGCGGCGGCCAGGCCGCCGATGACGGTGGTGCCGGTCCAGCCGGGGCTCGGGTGGGCGGCGACGCCCACCGGCTTCATGATGACGACGATGTCGTCGTCGTCATGGACGATCTCCATGCCGGGGACGGGCTCGGCGACGACCTCGACCGGCCTCGGCGGCGCGGGCATCTCGACTTCGAGCCAGGCGCCGCCGTGGACGCGCTCGGACTTCCCGACGACGCTGCCGTCGACCGTCACCTTCCCCGCGGCCGCGATTTCGGCCGCCTTCGTCCGGGAAAATCCGAACATACGGGCGATGGCGGCGTCGACGCGCTCGCCTTCGAGGCCATCGGGAACGGGCAGGGTGCGGATCTCGGGATTGGTACTCACCCGTCGAGTATGCCTTGTCAGTCCTTGTGGACCGTGCCGTCCGGGTCCAGGCCCCTGAACGACAGCAGCACGATCAGGATGCCGCCGCACACGATCGCCGAGTCGGCGAGGTTGAAGACGGCGAAGTGGGCCGGGGCGATGAAGTCGACGACGGCACCCCGGAAGACACCCGGCGAACGGAAGATCCGGTCGGTCAGGTTGCCCAGCGCACCGCCCAGCAGCAGGCCCAGCGCGATGGCCCACGGCAGGCTGTAGAGCTTGCGCGCCAGCCGCACGATCACCACGATCACGGTGGCCGCGATGCAGGTGAAGATGATCGTGAAGGCCTCGCCGAAGCCGAACGCGGCTCCCGCGTTGCGGACCGCCTCGAACCTCAGCAGGTCACCGATGATCTCGATCGGCGGCTGGTGCTCCAGCTTCGCCACGACCACCATCTTGCTGCCGAGGTCGAGCAGGTACGCGAGCACCGCCACGACGAGCAGCGCCGCGATCCGCCGGCGCCCCTTGGGCTGCGCGGACTCCGGCTGGGCATCGTCCCCGACCTCCGGCGTACCGATGATGCTCTCCGCCTCTGCCACGTGAGTCCCTCGAACTAGCTCGAACCGGCTTGCTGACCAGACACGAGGGTACGTCAGGCCGGCGCCGGGCCACCTGCCCGCCGCCCGCCTCTTCCCCGCCGGCCGCCACCGGCCCGGGCATCCCGGGGCGGCCTAGGGGGTGTCCGGCGGATCAGGGCCGGGCCCGCGCCGCCTGGCACCGCGCCTTGCCGCGTTGTCGTCGGTCGTCGATGCTCCGCATCGAC